>JAUHZW010000018.1 GCA_030425745.1 Actinomycetes bacterium | reverse complement strand
CCACCCGCCGCCCGGAGCGCAGCGAGACATCACGCTCGGCCGAGAGACCCCCGGCCAGCACCAGCACGTGCATGTGTCCTCCTACGCGAGGTCAGGTGAGGGGACCGACGAGCCGGTCACCGGGTTCAGAGCGTGTGTCGTGCCGAAGGTCTGGACGAGCTCCAGCTCCTCCTCGATCACGGCGGCCAGACGTCGGACACCCTCACGGATGCGATCCGGCTCGGGGTAGCAGTAGGACAGCCGCATGTTCTGCCGACCCTGACCGTCCACGTAGAAGCCCGTTCCGGGCACGTAGGCGACGAGGTTGGCCACGGCTCGCGGGAGCATCGCGGTGGCGTCGAGCCCCTCGGGCAGCGTCAGCCAGGAGTAGAAGCCGCCGGCCGGAATCGTCCACGTGGTGCCCTCGGGCATCAGCGCCTGCAGGGACTCCAGCAGGGCATCGCGTCGTTCGCGATACACCTCTCGGAACGTCTTGATCTGCTCTCGCCACGGCTGCGTGGCGAGGTACTCCGACACCGTCAGTTGGGCGTAGTTCGACGGGCACAGGATGGCGGCCTCGGCCGCCAGCACCAACTTCTCGCGAACCCCGTGGGGGGCGACGGCCCAGCCGACCCGCAGGCCGGAGGCGATCGTCTTGGAGAACGATCCGAGGTACACCACCCCCTCGGCATCGTCGGCCCGGATCGCCCGCGGGGGCTCACCCTCGAACCCGAGGAGGCCGTAGGGGTCGTCCTCCAGGAGCAGCACACCGGCGGACTGCGCGATGCTCAGGATCTGCGCCCGACGCTCGGGGCCCTGCGTGACACCGGCCGGATTGTGGAAGCTCGGGATCGTGTAGATCAGCTTGACGGTCTTGCCTTCTCGCTCACACCGCTCAAGAGCCTCAGAAAGTGCTTGCGGCACAAGGCCTTCGTCGTCCATGGCCACATGGATGACCTCACACTCGAAGGCCTTGAACACCCCCAGTGCGCCGACGTACGACGGGGCCTCGACGATCACGACGTCACCCGGATCGCAGAACACCCGGGTCACGAGGTCGAGCGCCATCTGGGAGCCGGTGGTCACGACGATGTCGTCGGGGTGGGCAGTGACGCCGACCTCGCCGATCACATCCAGGATCTGCTCCCGCAGAGTGACGTCGCCCTGCCCGGAGCCGTACTGCAGGGCCACCGGGCCGCGCTCCTTCAGCAGGCGCTCGGCCGTCGAGGTGAGCATGTCGACCGGAAGGGCCTGCACGTACGGCATGCCGCCGGCCAGTGAGACGACCTCCGGGCGGGAGGCCACGGCGAAGAGGGCTCGGATCTCCGAGGCACGCATCGCATTGGCGCGGGCGGCGTACGCATCCACCCATGGGTCGAGTCGAGATCCTGCTGTCGTCACACCGCTCACCTCCCTGTGAGATCCGGGCCTGTTGTCAGGCGCCATCGCCCGCCTAGAGTAGGCCCCGGAGAAAGGGGGCCGACATGCGGCGTGTGCTTGTCCTGCTGGGACTGGTGGCCGTGGGTGTCCTCGCCGGCTTCCTCGTCCGCCTCATCTGGCCTCGACACCGCTGACGGACATGTTGATAGCATTTGCTATATGAGCACTCGTGGTGATGTCGTTGCGGTCATGACCGCAACTGCCCAAGAGGCCGACGCACTGCATGAACGGTCTCGGGCTCTGATTGTTGCTGCGGTGCGACGAGGTCATGCCGCGGGCCTCACGCAACGGGAGATCGCCCAGGCCGTCGGCCGAAGCCAGCCCGAGGTGTCTCGACTGCTGCGGTTCCACGGCGTCACGGCCCGCGCGCGGGCTCTGGAGGGACGGCGAGCTGATGTTCTCTCCGCCATCCGATCCCATCATGGTCGACGCGTGCAGGTCTTCGGCAGCGTGGCCCGAGGAGACGACACAGCCGACTCGGACATCGACCTCCTCGTGGACTTCACCCATCCGCCGAGTCTCATGGCGATCGCCGCACTGGAGGCGGATCTCTCGGGCACACTCGGCAGCCCAGTGGACATCGTTCCCTTGGCCAATCTGCGTCCACCGATGCGGACGCAGATCCTTGACGAGGCCGTCCCCCTGTGAGCCGCACCGACCGGGACCTCCTGCGTGACGCTCTGCATCATGTCGCCGTACTACGAGAGCATCTGAATCGAACGGACCTGTCCGACGACACGGTCGCTGACGCTGTGGCGATGCGACTCGCAGCCATGATCGAAGCGCTGGCGAGAACCTCCGATGACCTGCGTGAACGCACCTTCGGCGATCAATGGCCTCTCATGTGGGCAACGAGGAATCGAATCGCCCACGGGTATGTCCACGTGGACATGTCGATCATCCAGCAGACCGTCGATCTCGATCTGCCTGACATCGAACGGCACATCCGCGCTGAACTCGCCGAAGCCGACGCCACCTGAGGCCCCCGTTGATTGGCGCGTTGTCGACGCTGAGCCTCGGCGAGTCGCGTACACAACTCGCCACTCGACGAGGGATTACGACGGGCGAGGGGCGCAGAAGGCCGTGAGAGCCGCCGTCAGTGCATCGGCCACGGCGTCCTGGAAGGCCGGGTTCTCCAGCCTGCGCACATCCTCCGGATGCGAGACGTAGCCGAGTTCGACCCGCACCGCGGGCATCCGCGTCATGCGCAGCAGATCCCAGGTTCGGGCATGCGTGCGGCAGTCCAGCAGATCGGTCCGGCTCGTCAACTCGTCGTGGATCCGCTGGGCCAGGATCCGGCCACCGGGGGAGTAGGTGCCGCCACGCGGGTCGCCGAAGTAGAAGGTCGCCAGACCGTTGGGCACAGGACTGATTGAGCGGTCGACGTGGAGGGAGACGACCAGATCTGCCCCCACCTCGTTGGCGAAGGCCGCGCGCGACGGGTCGTCCGGGAAGGCCAGTGGCCGATCCATGTCCGCCGGCCGGGTGAGCAGCACCTGCGTCCCCAGCGCAGCCAGCCGACCCTCCAACCGCACACTGATCGCGTGACACAGATCGGGATCCACCGTGTCACCGGGATCGACGACGATCACCTTGTCGGCGATGCCCGACTGCAGGGCGGTCAGGGTCACCTGCTCACGCAGGTGCGCCGCATTGCCGCCGGAGATCGTCCGTACGAGTCGCTCGAAGGCCCGGAAGGTGTCCGGCCCGCACATGCCGTCGGCGGTGACCCCGACACCCTGTTGGAACTCACGCAACGCCGTATCCGTCTCGGGCCCGAACATGCCGTCCGGCCGTCCGGCAGCAAAGCCCAACTGACTCAGTCGGCGCTGGAGCTCTGCGACATCGTCGCCGGTGGTGAGGTGCCCGGGAATGTAGGACAGCACCCGGTCACCCAATTGCCAGCGCGCCTCATCCAGTCGCCGGAAGGTCTGGGGGCCGACTATGCCGTCGACGGTGATGCCGCGCTCCTGCTGGAACGTGCGGACAGCCTCGTCAAGCTCCTCGTCAAAGGCCTGCGGATCGGGTGCGTCCTCGCGGCCCAGCCCGAACTGGACCAGACGGCCACGCACCTCGGCCACCGCCGGTCCGCGATCACCGCGCCGCAGCAGCCCGGGCGCGGTGTCGTGCTCGGTGATCAGTGCGCCCTACGACAGGTACGGCGCGAGGTCAGCCAGAAGGGCGGCCTTGGGCTTCGCGCCGATGATGGTCTTGACGATCTGACCGCCCTGGTAGACGTTCATCGTCGGGATCGACGTGATGCCGTACGAGGCAGCCGTCTGCGGGTTCTCATCCACATTGAGCTTGGCCACCACGATGGAGTCGTGGTCCTTGGCGATCTCCTCGAGGATCGGGGCGACCATCTTGCACGGACCGCACCACTCCGCCCAGAAGTCCACGATGACGGGCTTGTCGCTCATCAGGACGTCGTCGGCGAAGCTGGCGTCCGTGACCTGCTTGGTTGCTCCCATGGATGTGCTCCTTCAGGCGTGGTGGGGTCGGATCGGTGCGAGGGTCAGGCTACTCGGGCTACTCGCCGAGATCGGCGAGGAAGCGCTCCGCGTCCAGGGCGGCGGCGCAGCCGGAGCCCGCGGCGGTGATGGCCTGGCGGTAGGTGTGGTCGACGAGGTCGCCGCAGGCGAAGACCCCGGAGACGTTGGTGGCCGTGGTGCGGCCCTGCACCAGCACGTAGCCCTCGTCGTCGAGGTCGATCTGCCCCTTGACGAGTTCTGAGCGCGGGTCGTGGCCGATGGCCACGAACAGGCCGGTGACGGGCAGTTCGCGACTGGCGCCGGTCTCGGTGTCCTTCAGGACGAGGCCGGAGACCTTGGCGTCGCCGAGGACGTCCTCGACGACCGAGTTCCAGGCGAAGTGCAGCTTGGGGTCGTTCTCAGCGCGCTCGGCCATGATCTTGCTGGCGCGCAGGGAGTCCCGACGGTGCACGAGGGTCACCGACTTCGCGAAGCGCGTCAGGAAGGTCGCCTCCTCCACGGCGGAGTCACCGCCGCCGACGACCGCGATGTCCTGATCACGGAAGAAGAAGCCGTCGCACGTGGCACACCACGAGACACCGTGGCCGGAGAGACGCTTCTCGTTCTCCAGGCCGAGCTCCCGGTAGGCCGAGCCCATCGCGAGGATGACCGAGCGCGCCTGATGCGTGGTGCCCGAGCCGTCGGTGACGGTCTTGATGTCGCCGGAGAGGTCGACGCTGACGACGTCATCGGTGACCAGTTCGGCTCCGAAGCGCTCGGCCTGCCCACGCATCTGCTCCATGAGCTGCGGGCCCATGATGCCCTCGGTGAAGCCCGGGAAGTTCTCGACCTCGGTCGTGTTCATCAGCGCACCGCCGGCGGTGACGGAGCCCTCGAAGATCAGCGGGTTGAGCTGCGCGCGCGCCGCGTAGATGGCGGCGGTGTATCCGGCGGGGCCGGAGCCGATGATGATGACGTTGCGGATCTCGCTCACGTGGTGCTCCTGTTGGAAGTCGTCCGGGTCGTCTGCACGGCACAGGTCCCCAGGTATGCCCAGGGGGGTATCCGGTGTCCGCGTCAGAATCCTACGGGGACGGCCTGAACGGCAGGTGGCCGCCCGGTCAGGGCATGCTCATGTGCACTGACATGCGCACATCGCACTCCGGGTCGATGACCCAGACATCCAGCTCCTCGACATTCGGCGCTGACGAGCCGGACCCCTCGTACTCGGGGACGACCACGACGCCGGCGGTCTGGCCGTCGACCTGGGACCAGTCCACGAGCAGGGCTGTGGAGTCGGCGAGCTGGGTGAGCCGGGTGATGCAGTCACGAAGGCTCTGGGAGGCCATTTGCACGGCACTCTCCGGCAGCAGGGGGACGTTCCGCTCGATCGCGGGCTGCGCTGCCTCGGGCTTCATCCGCGGCATGCCCATGCCCTTCTCGCTGAGCATGTCCGCGACCTGAGTGGTGAGCTCCGGGGTGCTGTAATCCGTCCGGGAGCCGACGACGGTGGCGGCCGGCGGGACCATGCCGGCGAAGGAGAGCATCCCGGGGATCGACAGATCGTCCCCGGCGCCGTTCTCCGCGGCATCCTCCTCCGGCGCCGGTGCGGCGAGGGCCACGGAGTCCTCCGCAGCGATGTCGGTCGGGTCCGCCTCGACGGCCTGCGGGGCGGGATCGGCGAGCACGGCCGGTGTGGCGGGAGCCTCGGCCACCAGGACCTCGCCGCCGTCGGACCCGGAGAACGTCGTGACACCGACGCCGACGGCCAGAACAGCCACGGATGCGGCCACCACGCCTCCGATCCAGCGGTTCCAGTGGCGCGCCACGGGGGCGGTGACCCGCTCCTCGTCGAGGGCTGCGGTGATGCGGTCCCAGGCCCACTCCGGCATGGGAGCCTCGTCCAGGGGGGTGTCGGGCCTCAGGAAGTCCAGATCACCCAGGGCGCTCTGCAGGGCCTCCAGGGTCGCCGGGTCCAGCTCCTCACCCCCGATGGGGGTGGGGTCGGACGGCCGTGACTGATCGTCATCCACGCTCGGTGTCACCTCCCTGTGCTGTCGTCCCGGCGGCCGACTGTGCTCCTGCACGGTCTGTGACGGGGTCAGTGGCGTCGAGGTTCCGCAGGAAGTCCAAGCTTTTCGCCAGCTTGGCCCGGCCCCGGGAGCAGCGGCTCTTGATCGTGCCCTCCGGGACGCCCAGATGGCGGGCGGCGTCCTCGACCGACCAGCCCTCGACATCCACCAGGACGATGGCGTCGCGCTGGTCCTCGGGCAGGGCGGCGAGGGCCTCGGTGACCACGAGTTGGACATCCCGCCGGTCCATGTGGTCGACCGGATCGACCACCACCTTGCCGGGGAGGTCCTCGTTGTCGTCGGGCAGGGGCGCCGCGGAACGCACCGACCGTCGGCGCAGCCGGTCCAGGCTCGCATTGACCACGATCCGGTGCAGCCAGGTCGTCACCGCAGAGTCGCCGCGGAACTGCTCGGCACGCCGGAAGGCCGAGATCAGGGCGTCCTGAAGGGCGTCCGCCGCCTCCTCCGGATCCCCCGTGGTGCGCAGTGCCACGGCCCACAGGCGATCCCGATGCCGGCGCACCAGCTCCTCGAACGCCGTCTCATCACCCGCGACATGGGCGCCGAGGAGCTCGGCGTCGGCGCGCGGGTCCGTGCTCACATCAGCGAGCCTAACGGTGACCGGATGCCGAACCGGGGGCGCCGCGGAGGCTTTGCTAACCGCTGACACTCACGCTGCGCACCCCGCCCTGATACTGGCCGAAGCCCTCGGTGGGGGGCAGTTGCGTGAACCACAGCAGGACGTACTGCCCGCTGACCGGACGCGGTGCCCGCACCGTCACCCGATCTCCTGGAGCGAACGCCTGACCCATCGGAGTCCACAGCGCGGGATCACGCTGGATGCGGTCGGACACCCGCACCTCCATCCCGGTGCCCCGCCCGACGAGGTTCACCGACACCTGCTGGATCTCCTGCGGCTCGCCGAGGTCGACGATCAGCCCGACCCCTCCCTTGCCGTCGAGGTCGGCGCTCGAGTACTCCGAGGTGAGCCAGGCGGTGTCGGGCTCCTCGTCGTTGACCGTCTCGGTCAACTCTTCGTTCTCACGGCCCTTGCGCTTGTCCGGCTTGTCATTGCCGTCGTCATCGCCATAGGGGTCGTAGGAGCGGAATCCGGCGACCGGGAACGACGACGTGAAGTCACCGGTGTCGACCTGCTCGATCGGCTTGGCCGGCGTGGTGAGGATCTCGGCCAGAGCGGGATCGACCGTCTCCTGCGCGGTCGGCGCGGAGTCGATGAGCTGGCGCCCGATCCAGAAGACCCCGGCGACGATGCCGATTCCGACGGCGACGGCCACGAGCCGGCCGAGCGCCCGCAGCGCCCGCCGCCGGGCGGTGATCGGACCCACCTCCACCGCCTTGAGGCTGGTGGTGACCGGGGCGACGAAGTCCAGCGCAGCGCCCGCGGCGGCCGCGAACCCGGCCGGATCCTCGATCGGGTCCCACCCCCGGACAGGCGCGGCGGTCGCGACCGACCGGGCGATGAGGTCGTCGACCCCGGCGGGAACCGCGGCACGCACCTGTGAGGGCGGCATCACGTGGTCACCGGCCAACGGGGCCGGGCTGGCCTGCACCGGCAGGGCCCCCGGCCAGTAGCCCGTCGACAGCAGGTAGGCCAGGCAGCCGAGGGCATCGACATCGATGCGCTCGACGCTGGCGTCCTGGGTGCCGTCGGACATCGGGGTCGGGCCGAAGACCGCGGCATCGACCGCCAGCCCCCGGACGCGGACCTCACCGGCATCGGTGATGAACACACTGGAGGGCCGCAGGCGTCCGTGCCCGACATCGTGGCTGCGGCCGGCGGCGACAGCGCGCGCGATGTCGGCGACGAGTGACAGTGCCTCGGGAGCCGCGAAGGGGGTGCCGTTCCGGTCAGCGAGGGTCTGCTCGAGGGTGCGCCCGGTCGCCCACTCGCTGACGATCCCGTGCGCACGCGGCATCCCGTCACCTGCCGGGATGTCGATGATGTCGAGCACGCGGAGCAGGCGACGGTCGTCGACGAGCGCCGCGGCCTGCGCCGCGGCCAGCGCCGCACCGGCGCGCGGATGGTCGACCGGGATGACGCGCAGCGCGATCGGGCGATCGAGCACCTCGTCATACCCGTGCCACAGGGCGATCCCGGGTGAGTCCTCGGCCACGAGCTCGAGCAGGCGGTAGCGCCCCAGCACCTGCTGCGTCCTCATCGTCGCCCTCCGCTGGCGTCAGTCCGGGAATCGGGGCGACGCCCGCCCCGGGTCACGCGGCGGGCGGCGCCGCGCGCCATCGAGACTACGTCGGACACCTCACCGATGCGGAACGCCCACGCGGCGATCCCGAACACGACCAGACCCACGAGGGACGACAGGGCGATCGTGCCGAGCAGCGCGAATCGCAGCCCCCAGGTGACGTCGTCGCTGCTCGGCTGGTTGGTGAGCACCAAGGCGTAGACCCCGCCCATGGCGGCCACGGCGATGCCGCCGGCGAGGAGGGCGCGAATCAGCATCCAGACGGTCCGGCCGGAGTCCAGCGTGCCCAGGCGACGGGCCAGCACGATCCACGCGATGAACAGCCCGATCCAGTAGGCCAATGAGTACGCCAGGGCCAGCGCAGCGATCTGCGTGCCACCGGGGCTGGCGATGCCCGTGACGAAGAACAGCGGGAAGGCCATGGCCAGCAGCAGCACACTGAAGACGACGGTGATGAAGAACGGCGTACGGGTGTCCTCAAGGGCGTAGTAGCCCCGCAGCAGGACGTAGAACAGGGTGAACGGGGGCAGGCCGAGCATGAAGATCGACACCACCACGCCCATGATCCCCGCCTGGCCCTCGGTGGCCGCCCCGTAGCCGAACAGCAGGATCGACACCGCTGTGCCGTTGACGATCAGGATCGCCGCGATCGGGATGACGAGCATGGAGATGAAGCGCATCGTGCGCCCGAGGTCGCGGCCCACCTGCCGCAGTTCGCCCGCGTGCGCGATGCGGCTGAGCGCCGGCAGCATCGCCGTCACCACGGAGATGGTGATGACGCTGTGCGGGAGCATGAAGACCAGATGGGCCTTCTGGTACGTCGTCAGGCCCGCCTCGACGTTGCCCGCCTCCGCCGCGAGGACGTTCGCCTGCGTGGCCATCCGCGTGATGAAGATGTAGGTGATCTGGTTGACCAGGACGAGGCCGATGGTCCACGCCGCGAGCTTCGCGGCCTTGCCCAGACCGGCATCGCGCCAGTCGAAGCGTGGTCGCCACGCGTAGCCCGAGCGCAGCATCACCGGGATGAGGATGAGCGCCTGCACGACGACGCCGAGGGTGGTGCCGATGCCGAGCAGGAGCACCTGATCGGTCGTCAGCACGCCGTCGGCCGCGGCTGAGGTGCCCGCGATGACGATGAAGAGCACGAACGTCGTGATGGCGACGACGTTGTTGGCGATCGGGGCGAACATCGGGGCACCGAAGCGACCCCGTGCGTTCAGCACCTGACTCAGCATCGTGTACAGCCCGTAGAAGAAGATCTGCGGCAGCATGAGACGGGCGAAGGCCACCGCGAGGTCATACTCCGCCGCCGGATAGTCCGACGGCGTGTAGAGGCCGACGATCCACGGCGCCGCGATGACCGCGACGATCGACAGCACCAGCAGCGATGTCGCCGTCAGGGTCAGCAGTCGGTCCGCGTAGGCCTTGCCCTCGTCGGCGTCGTCCTTCATGCGACGCACCAACTGCGGGACGAACACCGCATTGAGGGCGCCACCGATGACGAGGATGTACACGATGTTCGGCAGCGAGTTTCCGAGGGAGTAGGCGTCGGAGACCAGATAGAAGCCCAACGCCGCCGTCAGTGCGATGTCGCGGGCGATGCCGGTGACGCGCGAGACGATCGTGCCCGAGGCCATGAGGGCGCTGTTGCGCGCGACCGTGCGGTCGGACGCCGAGATCGGGTTGGCGGTCAGGTCACCGGCCTGCGATTCGGCCGCTTCGAGCGCCTCGTCCACCTCCCGCTCGTCGGTCATGGGGTCATCGTCCCGTCATTGCCCGCCGATTCACGACTCTTGGGGGATTCGCTCTGCGCCTTGCGGATCCGGCGGATCACCCCGACGACGACGAAGACCAGGATCGCGACGAAGGCCGCCACGACGACGTACGACGCCGCCCGGGCGTACGCCGTCGAGGTCACGGTGATCGTGGCCGCCGAGCCGTAGTCCTCACCCTCCGGACTGAGCAACTGCACCCCGACGGACAGCGGATCACCGCCGATCACCCGCGCGTCGACCTCGACACTGGCCATCTTCCCGGCCTCGATCTCGATGCCCTCCAGACCCTCGGAGTCCAGACGCAGCGTCGGACGACCACGCAGCGCGAGCCCGACGGTCACGGACCGGTCGAGGTCGTTGGCGATGGTCACCGGCACCTTGCCGGAGTCACCGGAGAAGGTGATCGTGCCCTCGGACAGCACGCGCACCTGATCGCTCTGCTCGGTGAGCTGGGTGCGGATGCTGTCGAGCAGGGTGACGCCGGTCTCCGGCTGCGTGCGCCACCCGGACGACTCGGCACGCAGGAGGGCCTCGCTGTAGGGCTCGGTGATCCCGGTCGGGTTGTCGATCACCGAGGTGAAGACACCCAGTTGCTCGGTGGTGCGCGCGATCGAAGCGACATACGCCTTGGCGAGTTCGGCCTCCTTGGCCTTCTCGCCGTAGCCACCGCGACGTCGGCTCGTCGACGGGGCCGGCTCGTCGAGCAGTTCGTCGAGGCTCACCGGCTCGAGCCAGGCGGCGGACCGGGTGGCCTTCAGCAGCGGGGCCAGCAGGGAGGCCTTTCCACTCCACCGCACACTCGGCGGGGCCGCGACCAGAGTGCGATCGGTGGAGTCGAGGGTCTGGGCGACGAGGGCGGTCTCGGCGAGGAACCGCTGGCGCGCCGCGATGACCTCACCGGACGTCGACTGCGGCAGATCGAGGATCTCGGTCAGTTCCGGGTCGGTCAGCACGGCCCGGATGGTGCCCACATCGGTCGGCAGGGCGGCCGTGGGCTGCCCCTGTGTCGGGATCCGATCATTCGTCGAAGGCATGGCGTCGGCCGAGAGGATCACCGCGGACACCCCGGATGAGGCGAGCACGTCGACCGTCGACCGGTCGAGTCGGCCGAACGGGGCCCAGTAGACCTCCCCGACCGTGGGATCCCCGAGGGCCTGCGCCGCGATGCGGGGCCCGCGCGTCACAGCTCGGACGACATCGTTGGCCATGCCCCCGCGGATGATCGCCGATGCGTCGACATCGGCGTACGGCAGAGTGCGCAGCCCGGTCAGCCGTGTCGACTGCCCCAGCAGATCCAGCCACGCCGCTGCGTCGTCCTCCCCGCTCCCGACCACGACGGTGCCGTTGCGCAGCACCTGGTAGCCGGTCGCGATCGTGCTGGCCTCCTGCAGCAGGGCCGGGTCGGCGATCCACGAGACCGTCGCCTGGTGCCGGCTGCCGATCGCGAGCAGTTGGCCGAGCCGGCCGTCCGGGGCGAGTTCCCGCGGCGTCTGATCGTCCAGCAGGACACCCGATGCCGTCTCGGCCGGCCACCCGGCCAGCGGCCAGAGCCAGGCCAACCGGATGGGCTCGATCTCGGCATCGTCCGGGAACCACGGCACGAAGGAGCGGACGATGCCCTTGCGGGTGTCGAACTCATCGACCGCGGGCTGTCGTCCCATCGATTCCAGGGCGATCGGGTAGACGCCCGGCTCGGTGAAGCCGATGGACCGCACCGCCACTCTCATGGTGAACCGCCGCAGCTCCCCCGGCGCCAACTCGTCGGCCACCACGATCCGGGTGCCCGGCAGCGGCACGTCCGTCGGCTCACCGCTGTCGAACGTCAGGCCGCCGTCGACCACCTCATCGATCCCGGCGCGGTCCTTCAGAGGGAAGGACGAACGGCGCAGGCGCAGGCTGACGTCCTTCACCGTGGACGGTGAGGTGTTGATGACCCGACCACGCAGGCGCAGGGTGGCCTTCTCCCCCGGGATCGCGGGCGCGAAGGAGTCCAGGACGATCCGCACCGGGCCCACGCTGCCGTCAGCCGCCGGCACGCTGGTAGGGGCGGTGGCGTGCGCGGGTGCCCCGGCGACCAGCCCGGCAACGAGAGCGATGACGGCCGCCACGGCCGTCATCACGATCCGGGTCATGCGACGCCCGGAGACGTCGGATCGCCCGAGACCAGATCCGGTCGGGACTCGATCAGATCCCGCTCATCGCGGTGCGCCAGCATCCCGGCGACGTCGTCCAGCGGCACCCAGGCGACCTCATCGACCTCGATGTCGGCGTCGGACAGCTCACCGCCCACCCGTTCGAGCAGGAAGTGGTGGACGGTCTTGTGGATCCGGTCGGTCTCATGCGTGAACCAGAAGTCGATCGTGCCCAAGGAGTCGACGACCCGGCCCCGGATCCCGGTCTCCTCCTGGACCTCTCGCTCGGCGGTCTGCTCGAAGGTCTCCCCGATCTCCACGTGACCCTTCGGCAGGCACCAGCGCAGCCGGCCGTCACGGCCGGTGCGGGCGATGAGTGCGGCTCTGGGCTCCGGCCCGGTGCGGTCGACGACGAGGCCACCGGCCGAGGTCTCCTCCCGACGCCGCGAACGTCGGCGCTGCGGGGAGGACATACCGGCAGGATAGGCCAGTGGCGGGTCCGCGCCGCCGAGCCGCAGCGCCGCGGTGACTACGCTCTTGGGCCGTGACCCCCGCTCCCGATCCCCAGAACGTCACCGTGCTCGATGACGGTGCCGTGGTGCAGCTCGCCCCGGCGGCTCGCGTGATCGAGGCCCTGGGCACCGCGTTCGCGGCCGCCGGTCACGAGCTCTCCCTCGTGGGCGGCCCCGTGCGGGATGCCCTGCTGGGCCGGCTCATCACGGCCCCGGAGGCTGATCTGGACTTCACCACGGACGCACATCCGCAGGCCGTTCTCGAACTGCTCGAGGGCGTCGCGGAGACCACATGGGACGTCGGGATCCGCTTCGGCACCATCGGCGCCCGGGTGGCCGGCCGGGAGGTCGAGATCACCACCTACCGTGCCGAGGCCTACGACCCGGAGTCCCGCAAGCCGGAGGTCGCCTTCGGCACGTCGCTGGCCGAGGACCTCGTCCGTCGTGATTTCACAATCAATGCGATGGCCATCCGCATCCCGTCCTTCGCCGAGGGCGGTGCTCCCGTGCTGGAACTCGTGGACCTCTTCGGTGGTCGTGCGGATCTGGCCGCGCGGATGATCCGGACCCCGGGCACGCCGCACGACTCGTTCACCGACGATCCGCTGCGCATGATGCGGGCGGCTCGGTTCAGTGCCCAGCTCGGGTTCGAGGTGGCGCCGGAGGTGCTCGAGGCGATGACCGCCCAGGCGGATCGCCTGCAGATCGTGTCCGCGGAGCGCATCCGCGAGGAACTCATGAAGATCGTGATGTCACCGTCGCCACGTCGTGGCCTGGCGCTGCTCGTCGACACCGGTCTGGCGGAGTACGTCCTGCCGGAGCTTCCGCTGCTGCGGCTCGAGGTGGACGAGCACCACCATCACAAGGACGTCTACGAGCACACGCTGACGGTGCTGGAGCAGGCGATGGTGCTGGAGGACGCCCACGAGCCGGCGAGTGGGCCGGATCCGGTCCTGCGGCTCGCAGCCCTGCTGCATGACATCGGCAAGCCGCGCACGCGGCGCTTCGAGGGTGACGGCCGGGTCTCGTTCCACCACCACGAGGTGGTGGGGGCCCGGATGACCCGGAAGCGGATGCAGGCGCTGCGCTTCTCGAACGAGATGATCGACGACGTGTCGACGCTGGTCGAACTGCACCTGCGGTTCCACGGCTACAGCGGCGGGGAGTGGACCGACTCCGCGGTGCGTCGCTACGTGCGTGACGCCGGTCCGCTGCTGACGCGGCTGCACAAGCTCACGCGCGCTGACTCCACGACCCGCAACCGCCGGCGGGCGATCGCGCTGCAGAAGTCGTACGACTCCCTGGAGCGGCGGATCAGTGAGCTGGCGGCCGAGGAGGAGTTGGCGGCGATCCGGCCGGACCTCGACGGCAGGGCGATCATGGAGCTGCTGCAGATTCCGCCCGGCCCGGTGGTCGGCGAGGCGTACCAGTTCCTGCTGGACCTGCGGCTGGACCGCGGACCGATGGACGAGGAGATGGCCCGGGAGGCCCTCCTCGCCTGGTGGGCGGCCCGCCCCTCCGACTGATCCCGCGAACGGCCGATCGGCGTCGGCGTGAGCCGTCAGGCCGCGACGGTCAGGCTGCCACGGCCCGGCAGGGTGGGTGTCGAACCGGAGTCGACGGCCGCGACCGGGGCCGGGACGTCGGTGTAGATGCGGTGCCAGCGGCCGAACCAGGTGCCGAACGGCTGCGGGCCGGGGGTGTGGGTGGTGCTCTCGACGGGTCGTCGATCGGGGTTCGTGGGGTTCACGATGTCCTTTCCAAGGCGGTGGATCTCACCGAGGACAGTTGTACGCCACCCAGATGACATCGTTGTCAACGGGTCGTGAACTCTGGGGCGCAGGTCACATGCGTCGTTGGGCTACTCGCGCGACCATGGGCCGCTCGTGAGGTGAAGTGAACGACGGAGCCGGGGGCTACTCGGCCTCGATGATCTCCACGACCTCGACCGTCTCGATCGCGATCTGCTCCTGACCCGGCCGGGCGGCCAGCAGCTGCGCGACCGTCATCAGGCCCGCCACCAGGGCGGTCACCGACCACACCGTGCCGGTCGAGAGCACCCCGGAGATCAGGATCAGGAACGTGCCGAACGCCATGATCAGCCAGCGCACGGGCACGATCGGCCCGGCGAGCACACCCTGCAGCGAGTCCGGCAGTCGGCCGCTCAGGTCCGAGAAGCCCCGGTTGAGGTGGCCCCGCACCCAGCGGGCAGACGACGTGCGGCCGGCGAGCCAGCCGGCGACGATCACGATCGCGCCGAGCAGGGCGATCGACACCCCGCTCTGGAACAGGTACTTGAACAGCGTGTCCCACAGCACGCTGGATGCCGGAGCGAAGACGGTTCCGGAGAGCTGGTTGACGAAGGCCTCGCCGCCGGCGGTGACCGCCTGGGCGATCCCCAGGCCGGACAGCAGCAGAGCGATGCCCGTCGCCACGATCATGCGGGCTCGTCGACGAGCCAGCCAGATCGACAGTGCGAACAGGGCCGCCACCAGGGCCGGCAGGAAGGTCAGCACGGGCGAGGTGATCGAGTAGATGGTTCGCACCTGCGCCAGCACGGGCGCCTCGGCGAGCACGACCGTGCGGTCGGTGTCCGGGATCGTGATGGCACCGGCGACCGAAACGCCCTGATCGACGAGGTAGGTCTGCACCTCGGTCAGCAGTGTGCTGATGTCGAGGACGACCTCATCGCCCTTCAACTGGATCGGACCACTGTCGGTGCCCTGCAGGATCGAGACGATGCCCTTCTGCAGCGCGATGTTCAGCTTCAGCCACAGTTCCTGGAACCGGTCGGACGCCACGAACCGGTCGACGAGTGTCGCGATGCCGCTGTTGATGCCCGCCGCGATCGGAGCTGAGAGGTTCTGCAGGATCGGCTGATCGGGGAAGAGGCCGGTGATGAGCTTGTCGACGTTGTCCTTGGTGTCGACCCGATCCAGCACCGCGTCGGTGACCGCACCGGAGATCGCCTCCTGCACCTCCGGCGACGACGCCAGCGGACCGACCGTCTCGATGTAGGTGGTCTCGTCAAGGAGGGTCTGGTGCCCCCACTGGCCGATCGTCGCGGGGATCGTGAGGATCACGGCCAGCACGAACAGGATCAGCGCGCTGATCGACTTGCCCGTGGACTTCGGCCGTTCGGTGGTGGTCAGGCTCATGGATCTTCCTCCGCGGCGTCCCCTCCGCGGCGGTCACGGGGTCAGGACGACAGGGGGACTCTACGGGTCCTGAACCGCAGGTACCACCATGCCGTGAGGATCAGTCCTGTTCCGGCCGCGGCGTAGAGCAGTGGCGTCTGCCCGCTGGTCGGCGAGACGACCGCCATGATGACGATGCCGGCGACGAGGCAGACGTTGACGAACATGTCGAACAGCGCGAACACCCGGCCGAGATGATCGTCGGGGATGTGCTGCTGGACGAGGGTGTCGGAGCAGACCTTGACCGACTGACCCGCGAAGCCGAAGCTCACCGCACCGGCGATGAGCACCCCGAAGCTCGGCAGCAGGCTGCCGGCGATCACCAGGCCACTTCCGAGGACTCCGGCTTGGAGCAGCGCTATAGCCGACCACTGCACCTCGCCCAAGCGCCGGGCCAGACCGGGGGTGACGATGGCCCCGACCAACGCGCCGGCCGCGGCCCCGACCGTCAGCACGGTGAACTCCTGCAGCGCGGCGTCCGCGTCCGAGATCGTGTTGAACGTGCCGCGCACGAGCAGCAGTCCGCCGGCGGTGAGGATCCCGAAGGCCACCCGGTGGGCTCCGACCACGAGGATCGCCCGGCCCGCGGAGGCGTGCTCACGCAGAGACCTCAGGCCGTCGACGAGGCCGCGCGCGATCCCGGCGATCGAGTCCGATGGTCGGCGGCCGTCCGGACCGAGTCGGTCGCGCCCCAGCAGCAGCGCGATGCTCCCGGCGAGCAGGTAGGCGACGATCGCGGCCACGAGCACGATCTCGCTGCCGTCGTCACCGCCACCGACCAGACTCCGCAGAGCCACCCCTGCTCCGGCACCGACGGCAGCGGCGATGGTCCCCGAGGTGGGCGTCAGGGCGTTCGCCGTCACGAGGTCACGCCCCGACACCACGTGGGGGAGGGAGGCCGACAGTCCCGCGAGCACGAATCTCCCCACGCCGAGGACGACGAGCACGACGATGCCGAGCAGCACACCGTCATCACCGGCGGCCACGATCGCGATGATCGGCAGCGTCAGCATGCCCTTGAGCCAGTTGGCCCGCACCAGCACGGTTCGTCGGCGCCACCTGTCCAGCAGCACGCCCGCGAACGGTCCGACCAGCGAGTACGGCAGCAGCAGGATCGCGAACGCGGTGGCGACCTTGATGGCGTCCGGCTCGCGTTCGGGGGAGAACAGCACGAAGGTCGCGAGCGCGGCCTGCAGCAGACCGTCGCCGAACTGACCGACGAGCCGTACGGAGTAGAGGCGCCGGAAGTCCCGGGACGCCAGGAGCTCCCGCAGCGCCGGCACCGCAACCATGGCTGCGAACGTACACTCGTGGGATGGCCGCCCCGAGGAAGACCGCGATCCGCGGGACCATCGCGCGCGGCCAGTCAGCGGCCGGCACATCGAAGAAGAGGTCCTCACGATCGGCGCCGCCACCGGAGCCGGAGGACGTCGCCCATCCGGATCGACCCCGCGATGTGGTCGATCATGCCCTCGACCGCCGTGCGGCCCTGCGGCGACTGTTCCGCGGCGGGATGCTCGACTCCGACCTGTGCGACGCCGATCCGTACCTGCTGAAGGCGGCCAGGTTCCACGGCGAGCCCGCCGGCAGCGCCTGCCCCGCATGCCGCGATGAAGGCCTGGTCACCGTCACCTACGTCTACGGCGACGAGCTCGGCCCCTACTCCGGCCGCATCCGTGAGACCAAGGATCTGGCCCGCATGGCCTTCGACTTCGGGCGCTTCAGTGTCTACGTCGTGGAGGTGTGCCAGCGCTGCCACTGGAACTTCCTGCTGCGCACGTACGTGCTCGGTGACGGCGTGCCGCGACGGGCACTGCCCACTCCTCGTGATCTCCTTGACTAGTCCCGTCCCTGTGGGCTGACCGGCCCACGCTTCCCCCGAGACACGAGGATCGCCGTGGCCGACAACCGCCGACGGTCGCCCAGCAGGGCGAACGGCTCGCGATCGTCGTCGTCCCGATCCGGAAGCGGCTCCGGGAGCCGTTCCGGCGGCGGTTCCGGCAAGCGCCGCCCCCCGGCACGTCAGCCCCGGCGCAAGCGGCACTGGCTGCGCTGGCTGATCGTGCTCGTCCTCCTACTCGCGGGC
>JAUHZW010000289.1 GCA_030425745.1 Actinomycetes bacterium | reverse complement strand
AACACCTGGTTCGTGAAGGAGTTGCTCATCACGAACGACGGATGACCAGTCGCGTTGCCCAGGTTCAGCAGGCGACCCTCGCTCAGGACGATGATCGAGTGGCCGTCGGGGAAGGTGAACTCGTCGACCTGCGGCTTGATCGTCTTGCGCTGGATGCCCGGAATGGCCATCAGACCGGCCATGTCGATCTCGTTGTCGAAGTGGCCGATGTTGCCGACGATGGCCTGGTGCTTCATGCCGGCCATGTGCTCGGCGGTGATGACGTCGTAGCAGCCGGTGGCGGTGATGAAGATGTCCGCCTGATCGAGGACGTCCTCCAGGCGCGCGACCTGGTAGCCGTCCATCGCCGCCTGCAGCGCGCAGATCGGGTCGATCTCGGTGACGATGACGCGAGCGCCCTGACCACGCAGCGAGTCCGCCGAGCCCTTGCCGACGTCGCCGTAGCCGGCCACGACCGCGACCTTGCCGCCGATGAGGGTGTCCGTCGCACGGTTGATGCCGTCGACCAGCGAGTGGCGGCAGCCGTACTTGTTGTCGAACTTGCTCTTGGTGACGGAGTCGTTGACGTTGATCGCCGGGAAGAGCAGCGAGCCGTCGCGCATCATCTCGTAGAGGCGGTGCACACCGGTGGTGGTCTCCTCGGTGACGCCCCTGATGCCGGCGGCGATGGTGGTCCAGCGGGTCGGGTCCTCAGCGAGCGAGCGCTTGAGGGTCTCGAGAACGACCGCGTACTCCTCCGACGTGTTCTCGTCAGCGCTCGGGACGACACCGGCCGCCTCGAACTCCTTGCCCTTGTGGACAAGCAGGGTGGCGTCGCCACCGTCGTCGAGGATCATGTTCGGGCCCTCGCCATCGGGCCACATCAGGATCTGCTCGGTGCACCACCAGTACTCGGGGAGCGTCTCGCCCTTCCAGGCGTAGACCGGCACACCCTGGGGATCGTCAACAGTGCCGTTGGGGCCGACGACGACGGCCGCGGCCGCGTGATCCTGGGTCGAGAAGATGTTGCAGGAGGCCCAGCGCACGTCAGCGCCGAGAGCGGTGAGCGTCTCGATGAGGACGGCCGTCTGGATGGTCATGTGGAGCGAACCGGTGATGCGGGCACCCTTGAGCGGCTGCGCGGCGCCGTACTCCTCGCGCATCGCCATCAGGCCGGGCATCTCGTGCTCGGCGAGACGGATCTCGTCGCGGCCGAACTCGGCCAGGTTCAGGTCGGCAACCTTGTAGTCGGGGGTGCCGTCGGGCTTGGACACGGACATGCAGAACTCCTTGTGAGAGTGGACAGGTACGCGAACGGCACGAGGCTTCGATGGTTCGCAACGGTCGTGTGACCGGAACAGCCACCGCGGGAACCAGGGCTCCGGACCGCTGGGGCTATGAGGATTGTGCCAGAGGTGCGGCGATCCCGCCGAATCACCGCCCGGGGTGTCTCGTCCTCAGATGCGGATGCGGGTGTCAGATGTGGGTGTCCGGGGCGTAACGCTGGAGGTAGGCGACAGCCGCGAGCACCCGCTGGTTCGCCTCGCCGGCCGGGGCGAGATCCAGCGCCTGATAGATCTGCCTGAGGTGATACTCCACCGCCTTGGGGGTGACGTCGAGACGCTCGGCGATCGCCACATTGGACAGGCCCTTGGCCACCAGCGACAGGATGTGCCGCTGCTGATCGCTGAGGTCGGCGATCGCGGACTCGGCCCGGCTCCCGGCCGCATTCACCTGCGGATCGATGTAGGGGCCGGTCGCCGCGCGGTAGAGGACGTCAGCGAGGTCACGTCGGCCCTCGATGCTCGCCTTGAGGGCGTACGACCAGAACGGGAGGTCCGCCGGGTCCAGCCCGGTGAGCAGGGACGGGCGTCGGTGGTCGGACAGGATCAGCACCCGCACCCCCGGATAGGAGACCCGCACGCGCTTGCCGAGGGTCATGCCCAGGCCGTCGGGCAGATGGAGGTCGATCGACGCCAGATCCGTCTGGCCCCACGGGATCGAGTCGTGGGCCTCGCGGGCCGTCCGGACCCGGCCCGTCACATGGAGCCCGGGATGCCCGGCGATGGCCTCCTCGATCAGCTCACCCAGCATCGCGGAGTCCTCGACGATGGCCACACCGAAGGATCTCGATGCGGCTGGATTCGCCACGATGCGGTCCTCTCGACGTGCGCTACGGTGGCGGACCTGAGCTGCGAGGACTCAGACGACCTGCCGCGGTGCCTTGGTGTGAGGCAGCATGGCCGCCATCGGGAGGACCGTCAATCACATGGGCCGTGAACTCGGGTTAGCCCCAAGAGTGCGCCGACTCGTCGATGACAGCTCCGACCCATCGGTCCGGGCCGGGCTGATCGTCATCGTGACCGGCATCCTGCTGGCCCCGCTCTTCGGTGGCATCGCCGACCGTTCCCTCAAGGACCAGCAGCTGCTCGACTCCATCCTGTGGCGCGAGCTCGCCAACATCGGTGCGGCCATTCCCGCCATCCTGGTGCTCCTGCTTCTCACACAGACACGCCGCAGCCGCCCCACGACCATCGGCTACCTGGCGTGGTCCTCGGCAGTGACGGCGGCAGTGCTGGGCCTCGTGCGCTTCACCCTGCAGCTCGCCTTCGGGGTCACCGACTTCGGTGACCGGGCCGACTTCATCCTTCCCGAGTCAACTCGCATCCCCATGTTCTGGGTTCTGCTGT
>JAUHZW010000017.1 GCA_030425745.1 Actinomycetes bacterium | reverse complement strand
TTCGCCGCGACCAGCAGCTCATCGGGACCCACATGCAGAGTGCGCAGGTGGATGACGCGGTCCACACCGTCGGAGCTCTCCAGCGCCGCACGAATGGCGGCGACCTCTTCAGGCAGCGCGCTCTCCCCCACGAGCATCGTCGTCATCTCCATGGCCAGGAAGATCGCGATGACGACGAGCAGCGTGCCGACCGCCATGGCGCCGACCGCATCGAAGCGGCCGTTGCCGGTGATGACAGCGAGCCCGACGCCGATCAGCGCGAAGACCAGGCCCACCAGAGCGCCCGCGTCCTCCAGCAGGATGACGGGAAGTTCCGGCTGCCGGGAGTCGCGCACGAACTTCGGCAGCGAACGCCGGCCGCGCGAGCGGTTGGCCTCCTTCATCGCGGTGCGGAAGGACATGCCCTCCAGCGCGATCGCGACGAGGAGCACCACGACAGCGATCCACCAGTCCGACAGCGGCTCAGGGTGCTGCCACTTGTGCCAGCCCTCGTAGAGGGAGAACAGACCACCGACGAGGAACAGCACGATGGCCACGACGAAGCCGTAGACATACCGGCGCCGGCCGTATCCGAAGTTGTGGTGGGAGTCCGGTGCCTTCTTGGCGCGCTTGTTGCCGATGAGTAGGAGCACCTGGTTCGCGGAGTCCGCGAGCGAGTGGATGCCCTCGGAGAGCATGGACGACGACCCGGTGAACGCGAAGGCGATGAACTTCGCGACCGCGATGCCGAGGTTCGCCAGCAGTGCCGCGATGACCGCCTTGATGCCACCCTCGGTGCTCATCGTCTATCTCTCCGTGGACTGGATGATCGCGACGAGGCCGTCAGCATGGATCACGGCATCGGGATCGTTGGCGTCCATGACGGCGGCGGTGCCCTGCCGGAGAGTGGTCTCAGCACCGACGGAGTGGACGGTCGCGTCGCCCTCGATGAGCAGCACGATCCGGTAGGAGCCGGCGAGGATCTTCTCGTCGCCGGCGCGCAGGACGCGGACGACGAACGGGGAGTCGATCGGCCAGATGAGGTCGCCGTGGCTCGTCCGCAGCACCTGCGGCCGCAGGTCCGGGACCAGCGCGTTGATCGCATGCTCCACGTGGACCGGCTTGGACGTCAGGCCCAGGCGCACGACGTTGTCGCTGGACGACATCACCTCCAGTCCGGTGCCGCGGATGTAGCTGTGGGGCACACCCGCCGGCACGTAGACCGCCTCTCCCGGCGCGAGGGCGAGGTAGTCGAGCAGAGGGGTCACGAGCGCCCCGGCGTCGTCCGGGTAGAGCTCGGCGACGGTCTCGTACGCGGCGACCTGCTCGGGGGGAAGACCCGCGGCGCGTGCCGCGGCGGGCAGGGAGGCGATGCGCTCGGGGGAGCCCAGTTCGAGGAGCGCACGGATGGCATCAGCGAGCTTGCCCGTGCGCAGGGACTGCACGGCGGACTCGGTGCCCTCGACGGACGCGAGGAACGACAGCGCCTGATCCGCCGACCGCCAGCCGGCGAAGGCCTCGAAGTCCTCCAGGGCGACCAGCATCTCGGTCTTCTCGAAGGGATCGGTATAGATCACCGGGCCGGAGTCGTCCTGCGCGGCGTACTGCTCCACGGCGACCTGCCGCCGCGGGTGCACCTGCACCGACAGCGGCTTGGCTGCCGCAAGAAGCTTCACCAGCAGTGGAATAGCCTCGACGTCGAAGCGGTCACCCAGGTGCTCCCCGGTGGGCCGCCAGTTCTCATCGACAAGCGGTGATGGGCCGCCCGGGTGCACGCCGAACCACAGCTCGGCCTGTGGCTCACCCGTCGGCTCGGACCACGGAGCGAGGCCGTCGACGATGCCCCAGTCATAGGGCTTGATGGCCCCGCGGACGATGAGCACGTCAGTCGCCCGCCAGCAGGTCACCCTGCACGCCGTCAGGCGGCAGGATCGCCTCGTCGAGCAGCATCACCGGGATGCCGTCGCGCACCGGGAAGGAGCGGCCGCACACCGTGCACACGATGCGACCCGTGGCCTCGTCAGGCGTCACAGCCCCGTGCGCGTCGCACGGGCAGGCGAGGATGTCCCACAGGTCAGCGGAGATGCCCAGCGGGGCGGCGCGGCCGGTCAGCTCACCCATGTCAGGCCCCCGCTCGCATGATGCCCAGGACCTCGTCACGAATACCCGCCATCACCGCAGGATCAGCCGCCTCGACGTTGAGTCGCAGCAGCGGCTCGGTGTTGCTCGGCCGGACGTTGAACCACCAGGTGTCGCCGGTGACCGTCATGCCGTCGAAGTCCTCGATGTCCTGCGCCCGAGCGGCGAACGTGTTGCGGATCGCCTGCGTCGCTGCGGCGATGTCGGCGACCTCCGTGTTGATCTCACCGCTCATCGCGTAGCGGTCGTAGGGCGCGAGCATGCTCGACAGCGTGGTGCCCTCAGCCGTCTCCCCGAGGGCCGCGAGGGCGTGCAGCGCCGCGAGCATGCCGGAGTCGGCCCGCCAGAAGTCGCGGAAGTAGAAGTGGCCCGAGTGCTCGCCGCCGAACACGGCGTCAGCCTCGGCCATCGTGGCCTTGATGAAGGAGTGGCCCACCCGGGTGCGCACCGGAGTGCCGCCGTTCTCTGTGATGACCTCGGGCACGGCCTGGGACGTGATCAGGTTGTGGATCACTGCCGCACCGGGCACCTTCGCCAGCTCGCGTGCCGCGATGAGGGCCGTGAGGGTCGACGGGCTGACGATCTCGCCGCGCTCGTCGACGATGAAGCAGCGGTCGGCGTCGCCATCGAAGGCGAGGCCGATGTCTGCCCCCACCTCACGCACGCGCGCCTGCAGGTCACGCATGTTCTCCGGCTCGATCGGATTGGCCTCATGGTTGGGGAACGAGCCGTCGAGCTCGAAGTACATCGCGTCGATGTCCAGTGGAAGGGCCGGCAGCCCGCAGGCATCACCCAGCACGGCGGGGACGGTGTAGCCGCCCATCCCGTTGCCCGCGTCGACGACGACCTTCAGCCGCCGGATGCCGGAGAGGTCGACGAGCCCGCGAAGGAACTCCGCGTAGCCGGTCAGCAGGTCCTGCTCGCGCACCTCGCCGACGGGCCCCTCGAAGGACGGAACCTCGCCCCCGACCATCTCCTTGATCTCGCGGAGGCCCGAGTCCTGGCCCACCGGGGCCGCTCCCGCGCGACACAGCTTGATGCCGTTGTACTGGGCGGGGTTGTGGCTCGCGGTGAACATGGCGCCCGGGAGGCCCAGCGTGCCGGATGCGAAGTAGAGCCCGTCCGTGCTGCACAGGCCGATCAGGATGACATCGCAGCCCTGCTCCCGGACTCCCTCGGCGAAGGACGCGACGAGATCCGGGCCCGACGGGCGCATGTCATGGCCGATGACGACGGCGCCCGGGCCGCCCTCGGACGCACGGATGCCGAGCACGCGCACGAAGGCCGCACCCACCGCGTGGGCGAGATCCTCATCGAGTTGATCGGGGTAGACGCCGCGGACGTCATAGGCCTTGATGATCTGGTCGAGATTGCGCACCGGCCAAGGCTATCGGCCGCCGGCCTCAGGCTGCGGACCGCGATGGGGGCGGGTCGCCGAGCCCGTGCGGGGGCCGGTCAGTCGTCGAAGTCGAGGAAGAGATCCTCATCGACGACCGGCTCCTGGCGGCGGTACACCGGGTGCTGCTCGTCGACCCGGGCTCCGGTGTCGGCGGGGTCATCAGCGGCAGCCGCGTGACCAGCGGGATCCTCGACCGTGGCCAGGACCCGCAGGTGACCACGGCGCGCGACCTCGACCGAACCCGTCGGCACCTCTGTCGGCAGCGGCGCACCCGGCTCGTAGCGCGGACGGGCCGCTTCGCGGACGGCGTTGGCGAGGGCCTCGAGATCGTCGCTGGAGGGCTTGAGCGCATCGGGATCCGGGGTGATGCGCACGACCTCCCATCCGCGGGGTGCGGTCAGTCGCTCGCTGTGCATCTGGCACAGGTCGTAGCAGTGCGGCTCGGCGTAGGTGGCCAGCGGTCCCAGAACAGCGGTGGAGTCCGCGTAGACGTACGTCAGCGTCGCCACGGCAGGGCTGTTGCACGAGGGCTTCGAGCAGCGACGACGACTCACGCCCCGCACGCTAGCCGCTTGTTCGCACAGGAGCGGTGCGGCACGCCGGTCGGATTCAGCGCATGCCGACGGCGGGATCCTGCACGGCCGACGGCACGACGACCTCGGTGCGCAGCGGAGGCCACGGGTACCCGGTCATCAGGTCACCGAAACGCGACTTCTCCTTCAACCGATGCGCCACCACGATCGGACCGGATCCCTCGTCGGCGCTCACCACGGCCGTGTACCAGTCGACTCCCGTGGGCGGGCTGATCCGCACCCACTTCATCGTGCCGGCCGGGATGCTGATGCTCCGCTCACCCGTCGGCTCCGCCGGCTTGCGGCCGCGCTTGTAGGGCAGGAGCGACAGCGTCACCGTGGCGTCGGCCTCCGGGGCGGTGATGGCGACCCTGAGTTCCGTCGCCGAGCGGACGGGGAGCCCGGACACGGCAGCACCGCCAGTGAACGGCTGCGCGCCGGCAGTGAAGGACGTCTCATTGCCGAAGAACTGGCGCATGCCGGCGACGATCGGCACATCGGAGGTGAGCTCCAGGGTGACCGGCTGCCTGTCGAGGACGGGAGACATGTCGAGGGCGATGACGGCATCGGCCGGGACCTCGACCCGGGATCGATCCGCGGGCGTGTAGGTGCCGTCCTCGCCGATCACCCGGATGTTCACGATGGCGTCGTCGTCGCCCGGCGCGGCGATCGACAGCACTCGCGCGCCATCGCCGTTGATGACGCCCGGCACGAAGACGCGAGTGGCCGGGGGGGCGGCCTGAGGAACCCAGTCGGTGCCGACGTTGGCCAGTCCCGAGCGCTGCTCATCGTCGACCGAGGCGCCCACCCGGCCGGCCCGGGCCAGCACCTGCACGGCGGTGGCGCTCACCCCCGGCGCGAGCGTGTCGAGCCGGAGGACGAGCCGATCCTGGCCCTGCACCACGAGCCCTCGGCCAGCCGGTGCCTCGATGACGCCCTCCGGCCCGCGGATGATGACGTCGACGATTGCGGCGTTGGGATCAGGATTGACGAGCACGATGCGGGTGCGTCGACCAGAGATGGCGCCGCCGCCGACGAACCAGAACTCGGATGCAGCCGGGGCACAGGCGGTGCTGGCGAGCCCCCGCCCCGCACCGCCCGGATCGCGGCCCCACTGGTCGGCGATCAGACCCGGCGCGAGGCTGCCCTCGCCGTACGCCTCGATCGGTGGCAGCTCGGTGTTGCCAAAGGCCTCGATCTCCGCCTGACCGCCCGGCACCCGGATCTTCGACTCAGCGGAGTTGCGACCGGGCAGGGTGCGCATGCCGGCGGCACCCTCGCCGTCGGCCTGACCGGGCTGACCCGGGACGACGGCTGCCGTCACGCGGACGCCCAGATCGGTCGACGCCCCCGGCTCCGGGCAGAGCAGCACCGCAGAGCCGATCGGCTCGAGGTCCACGGCACCCTCGGCCACCGGGGGCAGCGGCTGCTGCAGGAGAGTCCCGGCCAGCACTGCGCCCCCGGTGACGGCAGCCGCCACCACGAGCCAGCGACCCGACAGCAGCTGCCCACCGCGCTCGCGCGGGGCGGCCGGGCGACGACGGGCGGGGCGCTTCATGACGGCCTCCCGTCGCTCTGGTCCTCGTCCGCATCCGCATCCGCATCGGGCCCATCGTCGGTGGGCGGAGCCGTCGGGAGCTCGACGCGCGGCTCCTCCTGCTCGGGCTCCTGCGACGCGGGCTCCTCCTGCTCGGCCACCGTCTGGCTCCACACCGGGGTCGCCGGCACCGGGATCGCCGTCTCACCCGGAGCTCCCGGAGCTGTGATCGCCGCTGCGCCGGCCAGCGCCGGATCGAGGTCCGGATCGAGGTCCGGATCCGGGTCCTCCCGACGTCGCTCGGGCAGGGCGAGGATGACGAGGGCGAGCAGCACGACCAGCTGCAGCCACAGCCAGCGCTGGCGGTTCGTGCCGTCGAACCACACCTCGACCTCCGGCGCTCCCTCCGGAAGGCTGAAGGCCGTCGACCAGTCGAGCAGTCCGGCGACCGTCACCGGCGCGAGGGGGGTGCGGGTGCCGTTGCCGCCCAGCAGGACGGCCTGCCATCCGGCATCCGGGGAGACACCGGCGACGAGCGCGCGCTCGCCCGTGCCGTCGGGCATGAGCTGTTCGACATAGGGGTCAGCGGAGAGCGTGCCCTCGGGGGCGATGCCGATCGGTTCCGGACCGCCCTCCTGGACGACGCGTGCCCGGGTGGTCACACCCGAGATCCGCCAGAGCACCTCACCGCCGGAGCTGGACAGCCGACGCAGCCCGGGCTCGGAGTCCAGGGTCGGGATCAGCTCGGGCAGGGAGCCGGGTGCCATGACCACGTAGCGGACCCCGTAGCCGGCCAGGGCCTGCACCTCATCCCCGCCGCGTCCCGAGGCGAGCGCCGCCACCAGAGGATCGAGGCCCTCCCAGACCGCAGCCGGAGGTCCGGTCTCGGCGTCACCCAACTGCGGGCCGGTGCCGTTGAGCAGGCTGTACCGCACACGGCCGGCGACGTCGGTGGCCAGCACAAGGGTGCGCGGTGCCTGGGCGCTCTCGGAGTCGGCCGCGACGAAGGCCGGCAACGGCGATGCGGGCTCCCGAGTGAGGAAGCTGGTCAGGCCGACGGCGTACCAGCCGGCGCTCAGCACAGGGGCCAGAACTGCCGCCAGGGCGACGAGGAGGGCCAACGGCTGACCGATGGAGAAACTGCTGCCGACGAAACGGTCGCGCAGGCCGTCCGCGGCAACCGTCGCCAACGCGATGAGCGCCAGGCTCAGCACCAGGACCGCCTGCCCGGGCCAGGGTCGGATCTCCACCGTGGACCCGGGCGGGGTCACGAGCAGGGCCGTCTGCACCAGACCGAGCAGCAGGGCCAGTCCGGCGAGGATCGCGAAGCCGCCCGAGACCGACCAGCGGTCGCGTCGGAGCAGGGCGAGGAACCCTGCGAGCACGATGCCCACCGTGATCCAGACCGGGGTCATGCCCGGACCACCCGGATGGAGCAGCAGGACATGCCAGGGGGCCAGTTCGCGATCGGTGATCGGGCCGCCGTTGAGGCCGGGCTCGAGGAGGATCAGGCTCGGGTTGGTCAGCAGGTGCAGGGACCACGGCAGCAGGAGCACCAGCGGGGCCAGAAGGGCGATGGCGAGGCGCCCGAGCACGCGGATGCCGGGCCCACGAGGACGCGTGACCAGCCAGACCCCACCGATGACACCGCCGACCAGCAGCAGCACCCAGACCGCGGGTGCCACCGACATCACGATGGCGACCAGGATCGCGGCACCGGCCGCACGCCTGTAGGTGCCACGCGGCGAGGAGATCCGCACCAAGGATCGAAGCGCGAAGGGCAGAGCGACGGCCAGGATCGTGGTGCCGATGCGTCCGCTGGCGACCGCTCCCGTCATCGCCGGCATCAGCCCGTAGGCCGCGGCGGCCCAGAACCGGATGCCGGGCCGCGGCACGAGGCCACGCAGAGTGATGTACGCGGCGAGACCGGCCAGCGGGATGCCCAGCAGCAGCATGACGGTGACCGCCAGCGGCGCCTTGCCCAGCAGGAGGAAGGCGAACGCCGTGATCACGACGAGGTAGGGAGCCGCGGGAGTCGTGGAGCCCGGGCCGACGTCGTGCCATGCGCGCAGGTAGGACTGCCACAGATCACTGGCACCACCGGGCGATGGCAGCAGCGCACCGCCCTGCAGCACGCCCTCCCCCAGCCACAGGCCTCGGGAGCCGACCACGGCGATGATCGTCAGCAGCGCCGTCAGCAGGAAGACCGGGGCGGTCAGGACCCGGCGCAGCAGACCCGACGATCCGTCATCCAGGAAGTCCGCGTCATCGCCCACCGGGCCGCTGTCCAGCGCACTCACCGAGGCCGACTCCGTCGATGATCCGCTGGTCGTGGCGATGCCACCGATCAGCTCGACGGCCTGCCGGGTCTGCGATCGCAGTGTCGGCCGGAGATGTCGCGCCACGCTCGCCGGCTCGGAGGTGGTGCGTCGGATGAGCTGACGGGACGACGTGATGCGGCCCGGGTGCAGTGCCAGGGCGAGGACCGCACCGACCTCGTCGCGGGCCGCTGCGACGTCCTTGCCCAGCAGGTAGAACAGCGCCCGGACCAGACTGCCGAGGAACAGGCGCAGCGCCACGAACGGTGCAGCGAATCTCGGCGCCTGGGCGAGCAGAACGTGGACGGCGGCCTCGCGGTCAGCGCGGTGTGGTCGCGGAGCCAGATCGTCGGCTCGTCGCCCGTGGGCTGCGGCCTCGCGGTGGTGCAGCACCGCGTCGGTGGCGATCATCACCCGCTGGCCCGCACGATGCGCTCGCCAACAGAAGTCCAGATCATCACGGAACAGCGGGAGCGTGGGGTCGAAGCCCTCGAGGGCGTCCCAGACATCGCGCCGGACGAGCATGCCGGCGGAGCTCACCGAGAGGACGTCCCGTGGCCCGTCGTGCTGGCCCTGATCATGCTCGCGACGCTCGAGGCCGGTCACGCGGCGGCCGGACCCGTTGATGGTCACACCCACCTCGAGCAGGAGTCGGCGATCGTGCCAGCCCAGGACCTTGGGGCCGAGGACGGCGACCGAGGGGTGAGCGTCCGCGGTGTCGAGGAGGCGTTCAAGGCAGGCCCGGTCGGGAGCGCTGTCGTCGTGCAGCAGCCAGACCCAGTCGATGACCTCGCCGGCGGACTCCCGCGCGGGCGCCAGACGCTGCAGGCCCACATGGACGGCAGCGCCGAAACCGGAGTGCTCGGCGGCCGAGGTCACCCGCTCCGGGCCGAATGACTCCTCGAGGAGGATGCGGGTGTCGTCGTGGGAACCGGTGTCGACGCCGACGACGGCGTCGGGCTGTCGAGTCTGCAGGGCGAGTGTGGTGAGGACGGCCGGGAGCCAGACCGCACCGTCATGTCCGACGACCACCGCGGTGACATGGTGGTGGCGGCGCGGCAGAGCGAACGACTCGTCGTCCGCGAAGTCGTCCTCGACGCTGAACCACTCGGTCGTCTGCTCGGACGCCGCATCGTGCTGGGCTGGCCCGGCGACGACGGGGATGACCGTGCGCTCCGGCGCGTCGAGATCCGCAGGGCCCTCGGGGTCGATGATCCGGGGGGCGGGTGATTCGGACAGGTCTGGCGGCGAGTCGTCGTGCGGGGCGGACTCGTCGTCGATCACGCCCATAACTCTACGTCGTGACCGAGGCTTGACCGATGACGCGCGCCGGCCGTGCCGGTGGCGATTTCAGCGGCCCGGACGAGGGCCCCGGCGCAAGGATCAGACCGCGCGCTTCTTGAGGCGTCGGCGCTCACGCTCGGACAGGCCGCCCCAGATGCCGAATCGCTCGTCGGATGCGAGGGCGTACTCGAGGCACTCGGGCCGGACCTCGCACGAGAGGCACACCTTCTTGGCCGCGCGGGTGCTTCCGCCCTTCTCGGGGAAGAAGGCCTCCGGATCCGTCTGCGCGCACAGGGCGCGCTCCTGCCATGCCAGCTCCTCGGCGTCGGACAGGGGCAGCAGCACCATGTCAACCACGCGGAGTACCTCCTCGACCCGGGTATTCGACCCATGGCGACCGGTGCCGCCTTGGGAAGTATTACAGGGGTGTAGTTCGCATTCGTCAAGCCGGATTCACAGGAAAGGCCGTCCAATTAGACCGATTTCACACTGAATGGGAGCCACTCCCCGCCGATTCGTGGGGGAATCGGGCGTGAATGCCCCTGCGGGTGTCCCCCGCATGTCTGACAGGATCCTCCCCATGCAGATCACCGTTCTCGCCGGCGGAATCGGAGGTTCGCGCTTCATCCGCGGCCTCCAGCGGGCCCTCGAGCAGGACCATCCCGGCAGCCAGATCACCGTCATCGGCAACACCGGCGATGACATCTGGATCCACGGGCTGCGGGTCTGCCCTGATCTCGACACGGTGATGTACACCCTCGGCGGCGGCATCAGCGCCGAGCGCGGATGGGGGCGCGAGGACGAGACCTTCACGGTGAAGGATGAGCTCGCCGCCTACGGCGTCGAGCCGAGCTGGTTCGGCTTGGGCGACCGCGACATCGCCACTCACCTGATCCGCACCCAGTCCCTGCGGGCCGGCTACACCCTCACCGACGTCACCGCGGCGCTGTGCGAGCGCTGGCAGCCCGGTGTCCGGCTCCTGCCGATGAGCGACGACCGGGCCGAGACCCATGTGGTCGTCGATGACCCGTCGGGGGCCACCGCACCGGACGGTGCTCCCCTGCGCACGGCCATCCATTTCCAGGAGTGGTGGATCCGCTACCGCGCCGAGTTGCCCGCGCATGAGTTCATCCTCGTCGGCATCGACGAGGCCCGCCCGGGGCCGGACGTGCTGTCGACGATCTCCGAGGCGGATCTGGTGATCCTGCCCCCCAGCAACCCGGTCGTGTCCGTCGGCACCATCCTGCAGGTGCCCGGCATCGCCGAGGCGGTGCGCACGACCTCGGCTCCCGTGGTCGGGGTCAGCCCCATCGTGGGCGGCGCGCCGGTCCGCGGCATGGCCGATGCCTGCCTTCGCACCATCGGAGTCGAGACGACTGCCGCGGCCGTCGCGGCCCACTACGGCGCACGGTCCGCCGAGGGAGTCCTGGACGCCTGGCTGATGGACACCAGGGATGCCGAGCAGGTGCCGGCCGTCGAGGCATTGGGCATCACCACGCGGGCGGTTCCCACGATGATGACCGACATCGACGCGACCGCCGCTCTCGCCCGTGAGTGCCTGTCCGCCGGCGCCGTCCTCGCCCGAGCCTGACGACCATGTCCGTACTGCGCCCGCCCATCCCCCCGCACATCCAGGCGATCGCCCCGGACGGCATCGGGCGCATCCAGGCCGGAGATGACCTCGTCGCCCAGATTCTCGATGCCGTCACGGATGCCGCGTGGCCCGACGGATCCCGCGGACTGCAGGACGGCGACATCGTGGTCGTCACCAGCAAGATCGTCGCCAAGGCGGAGGGTCGCGTCGTCCGGGCGGAGACCCGAGACGAGGTCATCGACCTCGACACGGTGCGCGTCGTGGCGAGCAAGCAGACCCCGCGCGGCACCGTACGGGTGGTCGAGACTCCGCAGGGGCTCGTCATGGCCGCCGCGGGCGTCGACGCCAGCAACATCGACGAGGGCCTCGTGGTGCGTCTGCCCGAGGACTCCGACCTCTCGGCCCGTCGCCTGCGGGCCGGACTCCAGAGTGCTAGCGGGCGCACCATCGGTGTCGTCGTCACCGACACGATGGGTCGGCCATGGCGGCTCGGCCTCACGGACGTCGCGATCGGTGCGGCAGGCGTCGAGGTGCTCGACGACCACACCGGGCGGGCCGACTCCTTCGGTCGCACGCTCGAGATGACGATGGTGGCCGTGGCCGATGAGATCAGCGCGGCAACCGATCTGGTGAAGGGCAAGGCGGGCGACCGTCCGGTCGCGGTCATCCGCGGACTGGCCTCATGGGTCACGCCGGATGACGGCCCGGGGTCGCGCGCTCTGGTGCGGCCCTCCGAGGAGGACCTGTTCAGTCTCGGCACCGCCGAGGCCGTGGCCGAGGGGCGACGATCCGCGGTGACCGCGCGCCGTACCGTTCGGCACTTCACCCGTGAGGAGGTCCCGACCGAGGCGATCGAACGCGCGGTCGAGGCGGCCATCACCGCGCCCTCGCCGCATCACACGACTCCGTGGCGCTTCCTCGCCCTCCGCCCCGGCACTGCGCGGGAGCGTCTGCTGGACGCGATGCTCGATCGCTGGCGTGCCGACCTCACCGGGCTGGACGGCTACGACGAGGACTCGATCACCCGACGCGTGGCCCGCGGCGACCTGCTGCGCACAGCACCCGTCGTCGTCCTCCCCTTCCTCGACCTGGCCGGAGCTGCGCACGACTACCCCGACGATCGACGCCGCGGGTTCGAGCGCGACCTTTTCATGGTCGCCGGCGGCGCCGCGGTCGAGAACCTGCTCGTCGCACTCTCTGCGGAGGGCTGGGGGTCCGCGTGGATCTCGTCCACGGTGTTCTGCCCGGACGTGGTGCACGCGGTGCTCGACCTGCCGGCAACGTGGCAGCCGCTGGGCGCGGTGGCCGTCGGACGCGCGGCGCAGCCGGCGAAGGACCGCCCGGCTCGCACGGCTGGAGACCACCTGAGCTGGGTCAGCGACGACTGATCACCAGCGGCGATGATCGGTGATCGTCGCGCGCGGCCCTCGCGCGGGGCGCAGCACACCCGCCACCTCCACCAACCGCTGAACGCGGTACCGATGTCCGGCGAACGGCGCCATCAGCTCCGCCATGCGCTCATCCGACCCGTCGCGATCACCGGTGAACGCGTACACGAAGTGCTGGGCCACATGGAAGTCACCGAACGACACCGCATCGGCGTCGCCGAACGCGCGCTGCGCGACCTCGGCGACCGTCCATCCGCCGATGCCGGGGATCGAGCGCAGCCGCCGCTCGGCGTCTGAGGCGGGCAGACTCGCGCACTGCTCGATCCGTCCGGGTGACGTGACGCTCCGGAGGATCGTCGCGGAGTGCGACGGCGGCACGCCCCAGCGATGCCACTGCCAACTGGGGATGCGCCGGATGCGGTCAGCAGACGGGAACACCCACATCGGTTCTGGAGTGGGTCCGGGGGCCGCCTCGCCCGCATGCCGCACGAGAGCACGCCACCCTCGGCGGGCCTCCACACCGGTGATCTTCTGTTCGAGGATCGCGGCGATGAGCGCCTCGAGGACCAGTTCGCTGCGGGGCACCCGCCACCGTTGGGCGAGCCGGCGCCACGCGTCGGTCAGCGCGGGCGGCAGTCGATCGGCCGGGAAGCCGGCCGGGTCGTCCGCGAAGCCCAGCAGAGCGGGCACCGACTCCACAGCCCAGTGGGCGCCCCGGCCCCAGGCCGCCGCGTCGATATCGCCGGCGACGGCGGCCAGACGCAGCGTCGCGGGCCCGTCGGGGGTGCGGCAGGTGCGCCACCACGTGCCGTCCGGCAGGCGCAGATGGGTGGGGTCTCCTCCCCCACGCCGGAAGGGGCCGAGGACGCGGGCGAGGTCGACGTCGTACGGCGCGGCCCAGGAGCCGTGGGCGTCAGGCGTCGCTGGAGAAGCGGACGGAGCCATCGGGGATCCGGGCCTCGGGCCACACGCGCACGCCCTCGAGCAGTTCGTTGCCTCGACCGATGACGGCACCGTCACCGATCACGGCCCGGTTGAGGACCGTGCCCGCCCCGACGACCGCACCGGCCCCCACGATGCTGTGCGCCACATGCGCGCCGTCGGCGATCTCTGCGCCGTCGAACACCACGGCTCCGGTGACCACCGCGCCGGCGCCGACGACGGCGCCTCGACCGATGACCGAGCCTCCGTGCACCTGCGCATCGGACGCGACCTGAGCCTCCGGCAGTTCGAGGTAGTCGCCGGTCTGGGGCACGGCGGGCGACGGTGCGGAGCCCAGCACCAGGTCGCAGGAGCCCTGGACGAACGACAGCGGCGTGCCGAGGTCCAGCCAGTAGCCGCTGTCGACGACACCGGTGACCAGCGCGCCGGAGTCCAGCAGGCCGGGGAAGGTCTCCCGCTCGACCGACACGGGGCGACCGGCGGGGATGCTGTCGATGATGCTGCGCTTGAAGACGTAGCAGCCGGCGTTGATGTTGTTGGTGACGATCTCCTCGTCGGTCTTGGGCTTCTCCAGGAAGGCCGTGACGCGGCCCTCGTGGTCGGTCGGCACCAGGCCGTAGGCGCGGGGATCCTCGACCGGGGTCAGATAGAGGGTGACATCGCTCCCCGTGTCGCGGTGGTGGGTCACGAGGCCGTCGAGGTCCACGCCGCTGAGGACGTCGCCGTTGAAGATCAGGACGGGCTCGTCGGGCCCGGACTCCAGATAGGGCAGGGCGTGCCGGATGGCGCCGCCGGTGCCCAACGGCTCGTCCTCCGTTGCGATCACCACCTCGATGCCGAGGTCGGCATCGTCGATGAACGCCTTGAACACCTCGGCCTTGTAGGAGGTCGCGAGGATGATCCGCGTGACGCCGGCATCGCGGGCACGGGTGATCTGGTGCACGGTGAAGGGCACACCCGCCACCGGCAGCATCGGCTTGGGAGTGTTGACGGTGAGGGGGCGCAGGCGGGTGCCCTGGCCTCCGACGAGGAGCACGGCTTCAGTCACGCGCCTCAGCGTGCCACATGCCCCCGGCAGGCCACCGGTACCGTGCCGTGCGTGCCGGATATCTGGAGTCTGCTGACCGGGCGCGTCCGCACCTCGGGCGCCCAGCCCCTCGTGACCTACCTCGATGCCGCGAGCGGCGAGCGCACCGAACTGTCGGCCACCTCGGTGGCCAATGCCGCCGCGAAGATCGCCAACGCGCTGCGCGATGAGTATGACCTCGAGCCCGGAGATCGGGTGGCTCTCGACCTGCCGATGCACTGGCAGCGCTCCACGTGGTCCGCGGGTGTGTGGACGGCCGGGTGCATCGTCACGGACCGTGCCACCGATGCGGACCTCATCGTGACGACCGTTGATCGCGCCACCGAGTCCCCCACACCGACCGTGGTGGTGTCGATGCACCCGTTCGGGCTGCCCGTCTCCGAGCCGCTGCCCGCCGGCGTGACGGACGCGACCGTCGCGGTGCGGCAGCAGCCTGATGCCTGGCTGTACGAGACCCCCGAGGCGTCGATGCCGGCCCTCGAGGTCTCGGGCCGCACGTTGAGTCAGGACGAGCTCCTCGCCGAGGCGCGCGCGCTGGGATGCTCGACGGGTGACCGTGTGCTCGCTGCCGACATCCCGTCGCCCCTGACGTCGCTGCTCGCAGGACTGCCCCTGCCGCTGGCGATCGACGGCTCAGTCGTGCTCGTCGCAGGATCGGATGCGCCCGCATCCATCCGGGACCAGGAGCGCGTCACCGCCACCCTGGTCGGGTGACCGGCTACCGGAAGCGAACGGCGAACTCCGGGCTCACCCCGACGACGTCCTTCTTCTTCACGACGAGCACGCGGAAGGTGCCGGTGGACTTCTTCCCGGCGTCCTTGATGACGAAGCGGTATCGGCCCTTGCGATTGGTGCGCTCCTTGGCGACCGTCTTCCATTCACCCTTGACGAGCTTCTGCCGCCACACCTTGAGCCTGCCCTGCGCCGGGCGCACCACGCCGACCACCTTGTAGCGCTTTCCCTTGCGCACCGTGATGTCCGCGGGAGTGAGCAGGGAGACGGTCGCAGCAGCGGCGGCAGGTGCCGCCGGTGCGGGCTGTTCCGGGGCCGCAGCCGGAACCTGTGCCGGGGGTGCCGGCGCCGCCACGACGTCGGAGGACGGCAGCGGCGGGCCGACCTTGCCGTCGACAGCGTTCACATAGCGGGACTTCAGCCGCAGGGCGTTCGCGAACTGCGGCCCGGTGCGGGTGACCGTCTGGCCGTCGGGGAGGGTCGCGCTGAGACGCTTGACCGCACCCGACTGGTCGCGCTCGATGACGTCCACGCTGGTGACCGCTGGGGCACCGAAGACGGCTGCCATCTGCGCCTGCGGGACGACGACCTGCCAGGACGCGTCCGGGTTGTCCGGGGTCTTCATCCAGGGGTCCGGCACGCTGACGACGTACGGCAGCTCACCGCCCCAGACGTCCTTGACGTTCTGCGTGGCGCCACCGCTCGACGCGCTGTAGAAGGCTCGGATGGCCTTGCCGTTGTGGAGGATCGCGTTGCCGGTCGTGTCCGAGGTCTTGGTCGCGTCGACCGCGGCGACCCAGCGTTCACCCATCGCCGCGCTGGCCTTGCCCCAGCCGGTGAACGTCTGGTCGGCGTAGGGGCCGCCTCCGTCATCGACGTGGCAGGAGCAGGACTGGCGGACGCCGCTGTCGATCTTGCTGATCGCATAGGTGCGCGAGGCCATGGCCTGCGCCTGCAGGGCGGCCTCGGGCCAGGAGCTCGACACCTCGGAGATGCCGTAGAGGTACTCATCGTGGATCCGCACCGAGTTGACCACGTTGAGCTCGACGCCCTTCTTGGTCGACACCGGGACGATGTCGATGACGCCGTAGCGGTACCGATGGCCGGAACTGTCGAGGCTGCTCTTGTTGCGTGTGACATTCGCCAGCGTCGGACCGCCAGGGGCGGTGCCCGGGGTCCGGGTACCGGCCCAGCGAATGGTCGCTGTGGGGGCGACTCCCAGGTCGGTCGTCTGCCCACCGGCCTCCCGGGTCGCCCAGACCTGACCGTCTCGGACCTTGAAGCTGAAGGTGTCCAGCGGGCTGCCGACGACGACCGTCGGGCCGACCGTCACCTCGATCGCTCCGCCGGACGGGTCCAGCGCCTCGGATCGGACCGACACTCGCTTGGTCTGGTAGAGCAGCGCCACCCGAATGTCCATGTCGTCCTGCGCGGGCACCACCTGAGTCCCCGTGTAGTAATGGGTGACGATCGAGGCGGCGTCGTAGCCGGCCTTGGCCATGCCGTACGCACCCCACTGGGACATGCCGACCCCGTGGCCGAACCCTGCTCCGTCGAGGGTGAACTGCGCCGGCAGGGCGGCCGTTGCGGGGTCGACGGCCTCGTCGGCGACTGCGGGCGTGAGGAGCCCCGCGCTCAGGGCCACGCCCAGGGCGAGCGTCCCGGCGATCGCGACGAGCGGTCGGCGTCGGGGGCCAGGGGTCACGCGGTGCTCCTCGGGGAAGGACGTCGGGCCGGCGTTGCCCGTCGACACCGCCACGGTGCCACACGAGCAGGCCTCCAGCATGCATCAGAAACCTCGTGTGTCACAAACGTCACACGCGGTCGTGGGGGAACCCTCGCCACGCGGGGTGCGTCGCACCGAAGCAGCCCGAGGCAGCGCCTACCATGGCGAGACGGCCTTCGCGCCTGTCCCGCCCACCAGCAAGAGGAGTGATCCATGGCCCGATCCGGGTCCCCCCGCCGCATCGGGCGGGTCCTCCTGGCGGTCGCGTCGTCCCTCGTCCTGATCCTGACCGTCATCGGTGCGGGCGTCAGCGTGCTGATGGGGCAGCTGCAGGGCAACATCACGGCCGTCGACATCAGCGACAACACCGAGGGCACGGTGGTCGACGCCGAGACCTCCCTGAACGTCGTCGACGAGGAGACCGGCTCCTACGAGCCGCTCACCGTCGTGCTCATGGGCAGCGACACCCGGTCCGGCAAGGGCAACGGCGGCTTCGGCAGCGCCGCGAAGATCGGCGGCGAGCGCTCCGACACCACCATCGTCATGCACATCAGCGGTGACCGACAGTCCGCGATCGGGGTCAGCATCCCGCGCGACACGATCATCACCCTGCCCAAGTGCAAGGACGAGAACGGCAAGAAGGTCGGGGGCAACTCAGGTCGCTTCAACACCGCCATGGACCTCGGCGGTCCGGGCTGCACCGTCAAGGCGATCGAGGAGATGTCCGGCCTGGACATCAACAACTTCATGATGGTCGACTTCCGCGGCTTCAAGCGCATCGTCGATGCGGTGGGCGGCGTGGAGATCTGCCTGGAGAAGCCGGTCGACGATCCGCTGAGCGGGCTGAAGCTCTCCAAGGGCAAGCACGTGGTCGAGGGCGAGGAGGCGCTTGCCTTCGTGCGGGCGCGCAAGACCCTGGGCGACGGCTCGGACACCTCCCGCATCCGGCGCCAGCAGGCGTTCCTGTCCTCCCTGATGCGCAAGGTGCTCTCCAGCGGAACGCTGCTGAACCCGGCGTCCCTGCTCGGTGTGCTCGACGCTGCGACGCAGTCGCTCACGGCTGACCCGCAGATGGCCGACATCAACAACCTCAAAGACCTCGCCCTGTCCCTGAAGGACCTCAAGCCTGCGAACGTCACCTTCACGACCATCCCGTGGAAGCCCAATGGCGACAACGCGACGGTGAGCGTGAACACCAAGAAGGCCAAGCCCATCTGGGATGCCATGAAGAACGACACCCCGTGGCCGCCCAAGGGCACCGGCGAGGATGCGGCGCCGCTGCTGAAGACCCCGCCG
>JAUHZW010000288.1 GCA_030425745.1 Actinomycetes bacterium | reverse complement strand
GATGTGGTTTCACGTTGATTGCCGGGTGCCCTGTGGTTCAGGGGCTCGGATAGTGTGACCGCACTTCCGGTTCGTGTCCCCACCTTGGGGTTCCCACGGATGGGATTCGACTACCAGAAAGGGATGCACATGCATCGCAAGCTCCTGGCTGCCGGTTTCGTCGCAGCCACGCTGGTCCTCGCCAGCTGCAGCAGCAGCGGCGACGAGGCAGCAACCGACACCGCGGCCGAGACCGAGGTCGTCGAGGAGGCCCCTGAGGAGGCTCCTGCCGACGACACCACCGAGGAGGCTCCTGAGGAGGAGGCCGCCCCGGCAGTCACCACCGACGACAGCAACTGCGCTGCTCCGGAGAACTACTGCATCGGCCTCGTGACCGACACCGGCAAGGTGGACGACAAGTCGTTCAACCAGGCCGCGTGGGAGGGCACCCAGCTGGCGGCCGAGAAGGTGGGCGGTTTCGCGAAGTACATCGAGACCACCGACCCCAAGGACTACGCCAACAACATGGCGCAGTTCGCGTCCAAGGACTACGACGCCATCGTGACCGTCGGCTTCCTCATGGCCGAGGCGACCGCTGCGGCTGCCGCCGAGTACCCGGAGATCGACTTCATCGGTGTCGACCAGTTCCAGGGCGAGCCGGTTCCGAACCTGACCGGTCTGGTCTTCAACGAGGATCGCGCCGGCTATGCCGCGGGCTACCTGGCCGGTCTGATGACCGAGACCAACAAGATCGGCGCCGTGCTCGGCACCGACACCGTCCCGCCGGTCAAGCTGTTCGGTGAGGGCTACAAGGTCGGCGCGCAGGCGGCCAACCCCGACGTTGACGTCACCCTCGTGTACCACGAGCCGAACAACGCCTTCAACGATCCCGAGTGGGGCGCTGCCGAGTCGCGCAAGCAGCTCGATCAGGGCGCGGACATCATCTTCGCCGCCGGCGGCAACACCGGCAACGGTGGTCTGATCGAGATCGCGAAGGATCCGGGCGCGGGCACCTCGGTGTTCTGCATCGGCGTCGACGTCGACCAGTACAACACCGTTCCGCAGGCGGCTCCCTGCCTGCTGACCTCCGCGGAGAAGAAGCTGGTCGAGGGCACCGAGGAGCTCGTGCTCCTCGCCTACGACGGCGCCTTCCCCGGTGGCAACTTCTTCGGCCCGACCGGCATCGCTCCGTACCACGACACCGAGGGTGCCGTGTCGGATGAGATCAAGGCCGAGATGGAGACCGTGCTCGCGGGTCTGATGGACGGTTCCATCGATCCGGGCGGCGCGGCCCTGCTGGAGAACTAGCCAGCACCTGTCCGCAAGGACGACCGCATCACAGGGCGGGAGCGACGGATTCGTCGCTCCCGCCCTCGCGTGTGCTGCTTCGCATCGCGGGCGTCACAGCCGCCTTCGCGCTACGTGACGCAGACCTCGTGAGAACTCCGTACAACACAGTCACAGCGGTCGAGACGGTGTGCAAGGATGCCGCATCATGTCCGTCACCGATCCCGCGCAGACCGATCTCGGGTACACCGACCCGGATCCGCAGAAGGCCGGTCGCTGGAGCCGCGCCCAGGCCGTGGCGATCCCGTTGGTCTCCGTTCTGCTGGCCTTCGCCATCGGCGGCATCCTCATCTTCCTCCAGGGCGTCAACCCGCTCTACGCCTACTGGGTCCTGTTCTCCAACGCCCTCGGCGACACCGACGGGCTCCTGCGCGTCATGGAGAAGTCGACGCCCCTGATCCTGACCGGCCTCGCCGTGACGGTCGGTCTGCGCACCGGCCTGTTCAATATCGGCGCTCAGGGTCAGCTCCTTGTCGGCGCCATCGGCGCTGCCTGGGCGGGCTACAACTTCCAGCTGCCCCCGCTGGTGCACATCCCGTTCGCGATCATCTTCGGAATGCTCTGCGGTGCGGCCTGGGCATCGATCGCCGGCGCCCTGCGGGCCTGGCGCAGCGTCTCAGAGGTCATCACGACCATCATGCTGAACGCCGTGGCGATCGCCCTTGTCGATTACCTGGCGAGCAAGCCGTTCAAGGAGCCGGATCAGCCGATCACCCGCACGCCGATGGTGGCGGAGTCGGCCGCCCTGCCGGACTTCGGCATCGTCCCCTCCGGCTTCGTGCTGGCCCTGCTGGTGGCCATCTTCTTCGGCTGGTACCTCACACGCACGACCCAGGGTTTCCGCTTCAACACGGTCGGCCTCAACCCCAGCGCCGCCAACTATGCGGGCATCGGCGTGAAGAAGACGATCTTCCTCGCCATGGCCGTCAGCGGTGCACTGGCCGGCATGGGCGGGGCCGTCGAGACGCTCGGCATCACCGGGCGCTTCGAGCCGACGTTCAACGCCGGGCTCGGCTTCGACGGCATCACCATCGCCCTCCTCGCCCGCGCCAACCCGCTGGCCACCATCCCCGCGGCGCTGCTCGTCGGCACGCTGCGGTCGGGTGCCGCGACCCTGCAGTTCGAGACCGGGATCGAACCGGAGGTCGTCGACGTGATCCTGGCGCTGACGCTGCTGTTCGTCGCTGCTCCCGTGGTCGGCCGACTGCTGTTCCGCAATCGGAACACCAAGCAGGCGAGCCTCAGTTCGGGATGGGGTGGCTCATGAGGGCTCGGTACGCCTACACACTGACGATTGCGATCCTCGCCGGGATCATCGTCGCCTTCGTGATGGACGAGAACCGCACGGTCTCTGTCCTG
>JAUHZW010000287.1 GCA_030425745.1 Actinomycetes bacterium | reverse complement strand
GCACTGCGTTGGTCAAGCCCTCGGAGATGAGATCCACCAGGAGTCGGCCGCGCTCTGGATCGGTGGCCATGACGTCCCACGCGGGGGTATCGACGTCTGCGGTGACGTCCAGGACCGTTGACCAGGGTCGCAGCAGGCTTTCCAGCTCATCGCGTGCGCCTGACGTGTCCACGCCTGCGTAGGAGGCGAAGGCCTGTCGGATCGTGGACTGCACGGCCTCAGCCGAATCTCCGCGCAGCGAGGCAGCGACGAGTTCGTTCTGCACGGTGCCGTGCAGGAAGCGCGCTGCCGCAAGCCGGCGACCGTTGAGGACAGCAGCAGTGTCTGCGGTCTCCCGCGCCTCCTCCTCGAGTGCGTCCGCGAGCTGCTCCCTGCGCATCTCTCGCCCGTCCACGACGGAGAACCACACGGACACGATCATGCTCATGCCCATGAGCCCCGTGCCAACGGCGAAGGGGGAAGCGGAGTACTCGCCGAACAGGTAGGTGAAGAGAGCAGAGACCAGAACGGCCGCGATACTGCCGAGTGCGGTGATGCTGACCACGAGCGTGCCGACCCGCCACCAGGAGTTCCTGGGCAGGGGCAGGTACCTGCGCATGAGCCAGAGTCCGAGAAGGCTGGGGAGCGGACCGATCACGGTCCCCACGAGGGCGATCGCCAGCGAGTAGCGCAGGGCGACGAAGCCGAACACCGACATCTGGAAGGGGACGAGCACGGCCAGAGGGGGAGGGACCTGCAGCCTTCCCGCGATGTCCTTGATGGCCAGTCGCCGCGGAGGCTGGGATGAGCGCGGCGGTGGCAGCTGTTCGCTCAGCTCGTGGCTGGTGAGTCGAACGACCGTCTCCGACATCTGGCGTATCTGCTGGGGATCGGCCTGCCCGTCCTCCAGCGCTTGTCGCAGGCGATCCTCGACATCCGCGAGGATCCGCTGGTCGAGGTCGACGAGTTCATCCTGGTTCTGCTTCTGGAGATCAGCGATGGCTGCGCGAGCCTGCTCCAACCGAAGGACGATCTGTGCGTCGTCCTTGGTCTCACCGACGATGATGGCCAGCGCCGCGTAAGCAAGGATGGAGATGGAAACGTTGAAGGCCAAGCGTTCGGCGAAGTCGTAGCTGCCGAACCCGGTCACGTGCTGAGCCGCCTGCAGCAGCACGGCTCGGGTGAGACCCATGAGCGCGAAGACGACGATGGCCGTGAGGGGCCGAGGCTTCCTCGGGCGACTGGGCAGGACGGTGAGGCGCGCAAGGAGCATCACGACGCCGATGCCCGCGTGCACGAGGATCAGAGCTGTGGTCCAGGCCACCACTTCCTGCAGCGATGGCGTGGTCGTGTAGGTGCTGCTGAGGAGAAGGGACAGCGGCAATGTGGCGAGCCACGCCCAGAACGTGACGGCGTAGGGTCCCCCGATCTGTGCGAGTGACCGACGCAGCATGGCTAAGGCCGTTCCTCCAGGGCCGGATATCCGAACGCCTGAGTGTAGAGGTTGGCCACCATCACCCGGGGGTTGTGCGAGGGATCGTTGGTGATGCCCAACTGGGAGAAGAGCCGGTAGATCATCCGCTCGACCGCGCGCTGGTTGGTTCCCCGTCGTGAGGCGATCTCGGCGTTGGTCAGACCGCCCGCGATCATGCGGACGACATCGAGTTGGCCGGCCGTCAGCCGATCGAACGGATTGTCACTCTCGGTCAGCTGAACCGGCATCTCGGCATCAGCCAACGCCGACTCGACGGCCTCAAGCAGGCGATCTCCGGAATCCATGAGGCTCTTCTGCAGGAAGGCATGCGGCTCCGGGGGAGCCACTTTCCCGGTGAACGCGGTTGAGGCCGGGTAGTTGGTGAGGAAGACGATCGCCAAGCCCGGATCCTGCGCCCGCATGATCGTGGCGAGTTCGACCCCATTGGGACGCCCCTGCAGATCGATATCCGTCACCAGCACATCGGCCTCGCCGGGCCCGAAGGCTGCCAGCGCCTCAGGGGCCGATCCGAACGCCTGCACAGCGAATCCTGCTCGAGCCAAGGCCTCGCCCACCAGGGTGCGCATAGGCACGTAGTCCTCCACCAGCAGCGCGTGTCGCGTCGGCATCGTGAAGGTCACCCCCCGATTGTGGTCCCCGGGACCGGTAAACCTGACGTAATGGACGGTAGATGTGACATCAGCCGGTGGGACTACCCGGCCCACTTCCACATGGCGTAGAGGTGGATGGTGTTGGCGGCATCGCCGTCGGAGTTCACGGCTGGGGCGGGCATGGTGCCGTCCTTGGGCAGGATGGTGGGGTCGTTGTAGGGGTTGTCGGTGGTCCAGCCCAGGAATTCGTAGCCTGGAGCGGAGCACACGGGTGCGTCCCACAGGGGCTGGTCGGTGATCACACCGCGGGGGATGTGAGTGATGCCCGTCCGGTCGGCGACCGGGAGATCCTCACCATTGGCCACGCACGCGTCCTTGGCGTCGATATTGGAGTCGTACTCGATGGTCACCCACTCGTACTCCAGGACCGAGGTGAAGGTCTGAGAGTCGACGACCCACACGCGTCGGCCGGGGGCGAAGGCCCAGTCCTGTCCGGGGATGGACCATCCGGTCAGAACGGAACCCTTGATGTAGCAGGGGGCGTCAGCGTCGGGCAGCGTGAACCAGGTATTCAACTGTGGGTGCTGGGGGCTGATGGCGGTGCACTCCCCGCCACCAGGGGTTTGGAAGGTGAACACCGGC
>JAUHZW010000016.1 GCA_030425745.1 Actinomycetes bacterium | reverse complement strand
TCCCCGCTCAAGCGGCGGTCACCGCGCGCCTGCTGCACGTCCTCGCCCAACTGCGCGTGCGCGTCGTCAGCATGTTCACCGCACCGATGGACGGTGACCGCCAGCTCGTCGACCTGTTCCTGTCCTCGCCCGCTGATGTCGATCGCGCCACGATCGCGCACGGACTCACGTCCGTCGGCCGCGATGTCATCGTCACGCGCGGCGGCGAGGAGGACGCGCAGGACATCGCGACCCGGGTGCTGTCCCTCGCTGTGGGCCTGGTGGCGGATCCTGAGCGCACTCCTGAGGCAGCGGCTGAGCTCGTGCTGGCCGATTCGTGGGAGGTCCTCGACGCCGCGGAGGGCGACGACTCCACGGACATGGTGCTGCGCCTGCAGTGGTCGCCTGAGCGACACGTGCTGCTCAGGCGGGTCAGGGCTCCGTTCACGCCCACGGAGCGCAACCGCGCATCGGCCCTGCTCGAGCTGGTCGCGGCGATGGCCCAGGCGCGTGGAGAGCCGGACGGCTACGGCTGGCGGGAGGACCTCCGCGGTGGCCGGTCGGTGACGATCCGACTGAGCCGCCCGGCTGATCCTCCGGCGGTGCGTGAACTGCACGAGCGGTGCTCGGAGGAGTCGCGGTACCAGCGGTACTTCACGCCGATGAACACGTGGCGCGAGGACAACCTGCGCCGAGTGAGCGGCGGTCACCGCGGAGCGACACTGGTCGCGACCGACGAGGACGGCGTGATCGTGGCCCTGGGCAACGTCTTCCCGATCGGACCCGAGGAGACGGAGACGGCGGAGCTCGCCGTGCTCGTCGACGACGCCTGGCATGGCCGGGGGCTCGGGACGGCTCTGACGCGTCATCTGGTCGATGTGGCCCGCCGCATGGAGTTCGAGCACCTGGTGGCCTACGTGCTGGCCCACAACCGGCCGATGCGGGCGGTGCTCGAGGCATCCGGTCTGGAGTGGACGCTCACGGACGACCATGACCTCGGCCCGTCCGTCGTCTGCCTCACCGCCGACCTCTGACTCGCCGAGTGGTCACTGGCCGTCCGAGTGGTCACTGGCCGTCCGAGTGGCCGATCGGCGTTCAGGTGACGGCGGTGCGGATGGGCTGGAGCTTGGCCAGAGACTCGGCGAGCTCGCCCTCCGGCTGGGACCGGGCGACGATGCCGCACCCGGCGAAGGCCCGGATGCGTCCAGCCTCCTCGTCCACCTCGGCGCAGCGCAGCGCGATACCGAACTCACCATCGCCGTGGTGGTCGAACCAGCCGACGGGTCCGGCGTAGCGCCCCCGGTCCATGCCCTCGATCTCCCGGATGAGGGTGAACGCCCGCTCGGTCGGGGTTCCGCACACCGCGGCCGTCGGGTGCAGCGACGCCGCAAGGGCGAGGACAGGTGCCTCATCGGCAAGCCGCCCCGTGACATCCGTGGCCAGATGCTGCACGTTGGCCAACTCCAGGACACTGGGGTTCTCCGGAACCTCGAGATCGGTGCAGTGCGCCGCGAGGGCCTTGGCCACGGACCGCACCGCGTACTCGTGCTCGATGGTGTCCTTGTCGCTCGAGAGCAGGGCGCGCGCCAGTCCGGCATCATCGTGGTCGCCGCGTCGGCTGACCGTGCCGGCGAGGACGCGACTGGTGACGAGGTCGCCGGTGCGTCGGACGAGCAGTTCCGGGGTCGCGCCCAGAAGGCCGTCGACACAGAACGTCCAGGTCGAGGGGTAGGTCGCGCTCAGCCTCTGCAGGAGATGACGGGGATCGATCCCGCCCTCGGCCTGTCCGACGATGTCCCGGGCGAGGACGACCTTGTCGAGCTCTCCGCCCTGGATGCGCCGCACCGCCTCGGCGACGGACTGCTGCCAGGCCTGCGGCGTCCGGCTGCCGTCGGCCCAGGTCACCTGACCCGGGGCGTCCGGCACCGATGCCGGGGGAAGGGAATGACCGGCGTCATCACCGATCGTCGTCATCCAGGCCTGGCCAGCACGCCGACCCACGATCACGCGCGGCAGCACGATGATCGACGTGCCCGTCTCGTCATCGAACGAGAAGGATGCGAACGCGACCGGCCCTGTGCCGGGAACGCTGACCTGGTCGTCGAGGTCGAAGGAGCTGATGAGGTTGGACCACCAGCGCTGCGTGCGGCTGAACCGCTCGTGGCCGCGGACCTCCAGCTGCGCGGCGACGCCCCAGCCGATGAGTCCGTCGCCGTTGCGCACCCAGGCCAGCGGGTCGGTGCGGGGCAGGTGGGCCAGGAGATCGCCGGGGTCCGGGATCGAGCGGGTGGTGACCCGCATTCGACCGGTGGTGGTGAGGGGTGTGCGCTCGCCGTGGGAGGGGTCACCCGGGGTGCGCGCGGGTGAGGGCGGCGGCGTCACCCGGTCAGAGTAGGGCCAGTGCCGCGAAGCGGCATGGTGGGCGTGGTGGTTGGATCGGGGCGTGGCACGTGCAGACCTTGACAAGACCCCCGGCGACGTCGCCGCGATGTTCGACGACGTCGCGGAGAAGTACGACCTCACCAATGACGTCCTGGCCCTGGGCCAGACCCGACGCTGGCGGCGACTCGTCCTCGAGGCCGTCGATCCGCAGCCGGGAGAGCGCGTCCTGGACCTCGCGGCCGGCACCGGCACGTCGAGCGTCCCGTTCTCGCAGGCCGGTGCGACCGTCGTCCCCACCGACTTCTCCCTCGGGATGCTGCGGGTGGGCAAGAAGCGACAGCCCTTCCTGCCGTTCGTGGCAGGAGACGGTATGCACCTGCCGTTCCGCGACGGGGTGTTCGACGCCGCCACGATCTCCTTCGGCCTGCGCAACATCCACGACCGCATGGCTGGCCTGCGCGAGATCCGCCGCGTCGTGAAGCCGGGCGGGCGCCTCGTGGTCTGCGAGTTCTCACATCCCACATGGGCGCCGTTCCGCACCGTGTACACCGAGTACCTGATGAAGGCTCTGCCGCCGATCGCGGAGAAGACGTCCTCGAACCCCGAGGCCTACGTCTATCTCGCGGAGTCGATCCGGGCGTGGCCGGATCAGGCAGAGTTGGCTCGGGACATGCAGGAATGCGGGTGGGGGCGCGTGCAGTGGCGGAATGTGAGCGGGGGGATCGTCGCGCTGCACCGCGGGTGGCGCGAGGAATGAGCGCAGCGAGTCCCGCAGCGACGGCGCCATGGGTTCCGCGGGTGGCGCGAGGAATGAGCGCAGCGGGGCGGTTTCGAGGGGTGTCAGAGCAGTGTTCGGCGACCACTATGCTTGGGCCGGTCGTGAAGTGATTCACAAATGCGCAATGCGTGAGGAGAACCGGGCTTGAACGTCTACACCCCGATCCTCGTACTCGGGCTACTCGCCTTCGCCTTCGCGGTGTTCTCGGTGACCGCGGCGACCTTCACCGGTCCCAAGCGGTACAACCGCGCGAAGTACGACGCCTACGAGTGCGGCATCGAGCCCACACCCCAGCCTGTCGGCGGTGGTCGATTCCCGGTCAAGTACTACCTGACCGCGATGATGTTCATCATCTTCGACATCGAGCTGGTGTTCCTCTACCCGTGGGCGGTTGCCTTCGACCAGCTTGCGTGGTTCGGCTTCATCGCGGTGATGCTGTTCCTGTTCAACCTGATGGTGCCGTACGTCTATGAGTGGCGTCGCGGCGGACTCGAGTGGGACTAGGGAGTGACACATGGGACTTGAGGAGTCATTGCCGTCCGGCGTTCTGCTGACGACGGTCGAGAAGTTCGCCGGATACGCCCGCAAGGGTTCGCTCTGGCCGGCCACGTTCGGTCTTGCCTGCTGCGCCATCGAGATGATGGCGGCCGGCGGTCCGCGGTTCGACATCGCCCGGTACGGCATGGAGGTCTTCCGTGCCTCGCCCCGCCAGGCCGACCTCATGATCGTCGCCGGTCGCGTGAGCCAGAAGATGGCTCCCGTCGTGCGTCAGATCTACGACCAGATGCCCAACCCCAAGTGGGTCATCTCCATGGGTGTCTGCGCCTCCAGCGGCGGCATGTTCAACAACTACGCGATCGTCCAGGGCGTCGACCACGTCGTTCCCGTCGACATCTATCTGCCCGGCTGCCCCCCGCGCCCGGAGATGCTGTTCGACGCCATCCTGAAGCTGCACGCCAAGATCCAGGACACCAAGATCGGCGCCCACCGTCGTGAGGAGATCCTCGAACTCGAGGCAGCGGCGCTTACGGCCCCGACCACGCTCGACATGAAGGGGCTCATGCGATGACCGAGCCCGGTACCCCCGCGGTTCCTCAGGGCGTCGAGGAACTCGAGATCATCGGCGTCCGCCACGGCGCCTTCGGCACCACCAACGGCGGCGACACCAGCGGCTTCGGCGGTCTGGTCGATCCCATCGTGATGCCGGCCCCGGCCACCCGCCCCTTCGGCGGCTGGTTCGATGAGGTCTCCGATGAGCTGGAGCTGGCCCTCGAGGCGAACGGCCTGCCGGCCACCCAGGCCATCGAGAAGGTCGTCATCTACCGCGATGAGATCACGTACCACGTGCGCCGTGAGCACCTCGTCGCCTTCGTCACGCTGCTGCGCGACGAGCCCGGCCTGCGGTTCGAGATGTGCCTCGGTGTCAGCGGTGCGCACTATCCCGGGGAGGCCGGCCGCGAGATGCACGCGGTCTACCACTTCCTCTCGATCACCCACAACCGCCGCGTGCGCGTCGAGGTGTCGGTGCCAGACGGCGACGCCGTCATCCCGTCGATCGTGGCCGTATACCCGACGTGCGACTGGCACGAGCGCGAGACGTGGGACTTCTTCGGTATCGAGTTCACCGGCCACCCGGCTCTCACCCGCATGATGATGCCCGACGACTGGGTCGGCCATCCGCAGCGCAAGGACTACCCGCTCGGCGGCATCCCTGTCGAGTACAAGGGCGGCACCATCCCACCCCCCGACCAGCGGAGGTCGTACAACTGATGTCGACCGACAACGTCACCTTCACCTCGGCCGAGTCCCAGGAGTCCGTTGCGGGCTCCTACGACACCACCGAGGGCCGCGTCTACACCGTCTCCGGCGGCGACTGGGACACCGTCGCAGGAGCCCCGGAGGGCGAGCAGGACCGCATCGTCGTGAACATGGGCCCGCAGCACCCCTCCACCCACGGCGTGCTCCGCCTCATCCTCGAGCTGGACGGCGAGACGGTCACCGAGGCCCGCGCCGGTATCGGCTACCTGCACACGGGCATCGAGAAGAACATGGAGTTCCGCTCCTGGGTCCAGGGCGTCACCTTCGTGACCCGGATGGACTACCTCACCCCGATGTTCAACGAGACGGCCTACTGTCTCGCGGTCGAGAAGGCGCTGGACATCACCGACCAGATCCCCGAGCGGGCCAACGTCATCCGCGTGATGATGATGGAGCTCAACCGCATCTCCTCCCACCTGGTGGCGCTGGCCACCGGCGGCATGGAACTCGGCGCTCTCACGGCCATGGAGTTCGGCTTCCGCGAGCGCGAACTCGTCCTCGACATCTTCGAGATGGTGTCGGGCCTGCGCATGAACAGCGCCTCCGGCCGTCCCGGTGGCGTCGCCCAGGACCTCCCCGACGACGGTGCCCAGAAGATCCGCGACACCATCCCGTTGCTGCGCAAGCGACTCAAGGACACTGCGGATCTCCTGGTCGACAACGCGATCTGGATGGGTCGCACGGTCGACGTCGGCTACCTCGATCTGGCCGGCTGCATGGCGCTGGGCATCACCGGCCCGATCCTGCGCTCGACGGGTCTGCCGCATGACCTCCGCAAGTCCCAGCCCTACTGCGGGTACGAGGACTACGAGTTCGACGTCATCACCAAGAACACGGCCGATGTCTACGGGCGCTTCCTCATCCGCATCGAGGAGATGGAGCAGTCGCTGCGCATCGTCGAGCAGGCGCTCGACAAGCTCAAGCCCGGCCCGGTCATGGTGGAGGACAAGAAGATCGCGTGGCCGGCCCAGCTGTCCATCGGCAGCGACGGTCAGGGCAACTCCCCGGAGCACATCCGCGAGATCATGTCCGAGTCGATGGAGGGCCTGATCCACCACTTCAAGCTGGTCACCGAGGGCTTCCGGGTCCCGGCCGGTCAGGTGTACGCCGCGGTGGAGTCGCCCAAGGGGGAGCTCGGCTGCCACATCGTGAGCTCGGGCGGCACCCGCCCGTACCGGGTCCACTTCCGGGATCCCAGCTTCACCAATCTGCAGGCCACCGCCGCCATGTGCGAGGGCAGCATGATCTCCGACGTCATCGCTGCCGTCGCGAGCATCGACCCCGTCATGGGCGGCGTGGACCGCTAGGCAACCAGCACCAGGCAACGAGGAAGAGACGAGATGGCAATCAGCGAGAGCACTCGCGAGCAGCTGGAGCAGCTGGTCGCGCGGTACCCGCAACCCCGTTCGGCCCTGATGCCCATGCTGCACCTGATGCAGAGCCTCGAGGACGAGGTCACCGCCGACGGCATCGCGGTGTGCGCCGAGTTCGCCGGAGTGAGCGCTGCCGAGGCGACCTCGGTGGCGTCGTTCTACACGATGTACAAGCGCAAGCCGGTCGGCAAGCACCACATCGGAGTCTGCATCAACACGATGTGCGGTCTGCTCGGCGGTGACGCCGTCTATGACGCCGTGAGTGAGCGCCTCGGCGTCGGCCACAACGAGGCCACCGCCGATGGCGAGTTCTTCCTCGAGCGCATCGAGTGTCAGGCGGCCTGCACCCATGCCCCGGTCATGACCGTCGACTGGGAGTTCATGGACGACGTCACCCCCACCAGCGCCGTCGATGTCGTCGATCGTCTCGCCCGTGGTGAGCAGGTCGAGTCGACCCGCGGCCCGGTCATCCGTGACTTCCAGGCCACCGAGCACACGCTGGCGTTCCCCGAGGACGGCCTCGCCGCTGAGGGCACCCCCGTCGACGACAAGATGCTCGCCGGCCTGCGCATCGCCAAGGAGCGCGGCATGGCGGCTCCCGCTTCCGGACAGGAGGGCTGAACCATGACTCTGACCCCCGTCATCACCGAGCACTGGGACGATCCGGAACTGTTCACCCTCGCCGGGTACCGGCGGCACGGTGGCTACACCGCGCTCGCCTCCGCTCTCAAGCAGGATCCCGACGCCATCATCGGCACCGTCAAGGACTCCGGCCTTCGCGGCCGTGGTGGCGCTGGCTTCCCGACCGGCCTGAAGTGGAGCTTCGTCCCGCAGAACGACGGCAAGCCGCACTACCTCGTCGTCAATGCCGACGAGTCCGAGCCGGGAGCCTGCAAGGACATCCCGATCATGATCGCGAACCCCCACGCGCTGATTGAGGGCGTCATAATCACGTCATTCGCGATCCGCGCGAACCACGCCTTCATCTACATCCGCGGTGAGGTCCCCGAGGCCATCCGTCGCGTGGCCAATGCGGTGCGCGAGGCACGAGAGGCCGGCCTGATCGGCACGGACATCATGGGCACCGGGTTCGACCTCGACATCGTCGTGCACTCCGGTGCCGGCGCCTACATCTGTGGGGAGGAGACGGCTCTCCTCAACTCCCTCGAGGGCCTGCGCGGTCAGCCGCGCCTGAAGCCGCCGTTCCCCGCGGTCGCGGGCCTGTACGCCTCGCCGACCGTCATCAACAACGTCGAGACCATCTGCAACATCCCGTACATCGTGGGCAGGGGTGTCGACTGGTTCCGTCAGTTCGGCACCGAGAAGTCCCCGGGATTCAAGGTGTTCGCGGTCTCCGGTCATGTGAACCGCCCCGGCATCTACGAGGCACCTCTCGGGATCACCATGCGAGAGCTCCTCGACTATGCCGGCGGCATGATCGACGACCGCCCGGTGAAGTTCTGGCTGCCCGGCGGGTCATCGGTGCCGATGCTGACCGCCGAGCATCTCGACACCCCGATGACGTACGAGGCCATGGCTGAGGCCGGCACCATGCTCGGCACCGGCACTCCGATGATCTTCAACGACACTGTCAGTGTCGTGAAGGCCGTGACCCGCTGGCTGGAGTTCTACAAGCACGAGTCGTGCGGCAAGTGCACCCCGTGCCGCGAGGGCACCTACTGGATCACCGGCACGCTCGAGCGCTTCCAGGAGGGTCACGGCTCCGATCGGGAGATGGAGACCCTCACGGATCTCTGCGGACAGATCATGGGTCGATCGTTCTGCGCCCTCGGTGATGCTGCCGCCACGCCCTACCCGGCGGCCATGAAGTACTTCCGCGACGAGTTCGCCGCGGCAACGTCCACACCGGTCGATGACTCCTTCGATCCGGCAGCCTCCTACGTGTTCTCGGGAGCAGCAGCGCGATGACCGTCACCAGCAACAGCGGCCCGGGGTCCGACCTCGAGATGGCGACCGACCTCATCACCGTCGTCATCGACGGCGTCGAGATGCAGGTTCCGAAGGGCACCCTCGTCATCCGCGCCGCAGAGCAGCTCGGCATCGAGGTGCCGCGCTTCTGCGACCACCCCCTGCTCGATCCGGTGGCGGCGTGCCGCGCCTGCCTGATCGAGGTCGAGGGCATGCCCAAGCCGCAGCCGGCCTGCGCCCAGGTGCTCAACGACGGCATGAACGTCAAGACGCAGTACGCCTCCGAGGTCGCTCGCCTCGCGCAGGAGGGCGTCATGGAGTTCCTCCTGCTGAACCACCCGCTCGACTGCCCGGTGTGCGACAAGGGCGGGGAGTGCCCGCTGCAGAACCAGGCCATGTCGGCGGGTCGGCCGGAGACCCGCTTCGACGGCGAAAAGCGCGAGTTCGACAAGCCGATCAATGTGAGCGCCCAGATCCTGCTCGACCGCGAGCGGTGCGTCTCCTGTGCCCGGTGCACGCGCTTCGCCGAGCAGATCGCCGGCGATCCCATGATCGAGCTGCTTGAGCGCGGCGCCCAGCAGCAGGTCGGCACGGCCGACGACGAGCCGTTCGACTCGTACTTCTCCGGCAACACCGTTCAGATCTGCCCAGTCGGTGCTCTGACGAGCGCGTCCTACCGCTTCCGCTCCCGTCCCTTCGACCTCGTCTCGGTGCCCACCACCTGCGAGCACTGCGCTTCCGGCTGCTCGCTGCGCACGGACTACCGTCGCGGCGTCGTCACCCGCCGCCTCGCATGGGACGACCCCGAGGTCAACGAGGAGTGGAACTGCGACAAGGGCCGGTTCGCCTTCACGTACCAGCGCAACGGCCGCGTCGAGCATCCGATGATCCGCGAGAACGGTGAGCTGCGGGTCGCCTCGTGGCCCGAGGCCATCGACGCCGCGGCACGTGGCCTCGCCGCTGCCCGCGGACAGGTCGGCGTGCTCGTCGGCGGCCGCAGCACGGTCGAGGACGCCTACGCCTATGCGCGATTCGCCCGCACCGCCCTCGCCTCCGATGACATCGACTTCCGAGTGCGCGAGACCGCCGATGAGGAGACCGCCTTCCTGGCCGCGCGCGTGGCGGGCTCCCCGGTGGCTGCCTCCTACGACTCCCTCGAGACGGCACCGGCGGTCCTCCTGGTCGCCCTCGAGCCCGAGGACGAGTCACCGATCGTGTTCCTGCGTCTGCGCAAGGCGGCCCGCTCAGGCACCAAGGTCGTCTCGGTCGGAGCAGTGGCCACCACGGGCCTGGCCAAGATGTCCGGCACCCTCGTGCCGGCCCGCCCGGGCGGTGAGGCCGCAGTCCTCCGTGCGCTCGACGACGACACCCGTGCCCTGCTGTCCCAGCCCGGCTCGGTGATCATGGTCGGCGAGCGTGCTGCCGGAGCGCAGGGAACCCTGTCGGCCGTGGCCGAGCTCGCAGACGCCACCGGTGCCACGCTGGCGTGGGTGCCGCGGCGTGCAGGCGAGCGCAGTGCGCTGGATGCTGGTGCCCTGGCCGGTCTGCTGCCCGGCGGCCGCCCGATCGAGGACCCGCAGGCCCGCGAGCAGGTAGCGGCCGCATGGGGGATCCCCGCGTCCGATCTTCCCGCCGTCAACGGACGCAGCGGCGACGCGATCCTGCGCGCCGCGCGTGACGGAGAGCTCTCGGCCCTCGTCGTGGGCGGTGTCGAGCTCGTCGACTACGCCGATCCGACACTCGCCGAGGAAGCCATCGACAACGCCGGCTTCGTCGTCTCGCTCGAGAACCATCACTCCGCGGTCACCGAGCGCGCTGACGTCGTCCTTCCGGTGGCCGTGGTCACGGAGAAGGCCGGCACCTTCCTGAACTGGGAGGGCCGCCCGCGGCCCTTCGGTCAGGTCTTCCGCGACGCCCTGACCATGGGCGATGCCAAGGTCCTTTCGATGATCGCCGCCGCCATGGAGATCCCCCTCCCCGGCGATGTTCGGGTGCTCCGCGCCGAACTCGGTGCTCTGGGTCCCTGGGCCGGTAACCGGTTCCAGGCGCCGACCACCCCCAGCGGTGCTGCGAGTGAGGGCACGGTTCTCGCCTCCTGGCGCCTGCTGCTCGACTCCGGCCTGATGCAGGAGGACGAGCCGCATCTGGCTGCGACGGCCCGACCGACCGTGGCGATGGTCTCCGCCACGACGGCAGCGGCACTCGGCGAGACCGTGACAGTGACCGGCCCCGCCGGCTCGGTGACCCTGCCCGTGCAGGTCGCCGACATGAGCGATGACGCGGTCTGGGTTCCGATGAACTCACCCGGCTGCCATATCCACACCGATCTCGGCGTGACGCCCGGTGCGTCCGTCCGGCTCACGGCGGGAGGCGCCGCATGACCGATTCGCAGTTCGGCCTGTTCGGTGCCGATCCCTGGTGGCTGGTCCTGCTCAAGGTCGTGGCCCTCTTCGCCATCCTCGTGCTGCTCACGCTCTTCACCATCTGGTGGGAGCGCCGCGTCGTGTCGCGCATGCAGAACCGCATCGGCCCCAACCGGGTCGGCCCGCAGGGCCTGCTGCAGTCCCTCATGGACGGCATCAAACTGGCGCTGAAGGAGGAGATCATCCCGACGTCGGCCCATCTGGCCGTCTACTGGATCGCTCCGGTCATCTCGGCGACCATGGCCTTCCTCGCCTTCGCCGTCATCCCCTTCGGCCCCGAGGTCTCCATCTTCGGCGTGATGACCCCGCTGCAGCTCACGGACTTCCCGGTGTCCGTGCTGTACGTGCTGGCGATCGCCTCGATCGGCATCTACGGGATCGTCCTCGGCGGCTGGGCCTCTGGCTCCACCTACCCGCTGCTCGGCGGTCTGCGCTCGACGGCGCAGATGATCTCCTACGAGATCGCGATGGGCCTGTCCTTCGTCGCGGTGTTCATCTACGCGGGCTCGATGTCCACGTCCGACATCATCATCGCCCAGGAGCCGATCTGGTTCGCCGTGATCCTGCTCCCGTCCTTCATCATCTACGTGACGGCGATGGTCGGCGAGACCAACCGAGCTCCCTTCGACCTCCCGGAGGCCGAGGGTGAGCTCGTCGGTGGATTCCACACGGAGTACTCCTCGCTGAAGTTCGCCCTGTTCTTCCTGGCCGAGTACATCAACATGGTCACCGTCTCCGCGCTCGCGACGACGCTCTTCCTCGGCGGTTGGCGGGCCCCGTGGCCGCTGTCGCTCTGGGAGGGCGCGAACGAGGGCTGGTGGCCGATGCTCTGGTGGCTGCTCAAGGTCCAGATCTTCATCTTCGTGTTCATCTGGCTGCGCGGGACCCTGCCACGAATGCGCTACGACCAGTTCATGCGCTTCGGTTGGAAGATCCTCATCCCGGTCTCGGTCGTCTGGATCGTCATCGTCGCGGCAGCACGGATCATGCGGAACGACGTGGCTCTCTCCACGACCGAGATCCTCGTCTCCGGCGCGGTCGTGATCGTCGTCCTGCTGGTCGGATCCTGGCTCATCCAGGCGCGACAGGATCGTCGTCAGCGGGCCATCGACGAGGCCGAGGCTGAGGCGGCTGCAGCCCCGTTCGATCCCATGGCGGGCGGCTTCCCGGTGCCGCCTCTGCCGGGCCAGTCCTTCACCTACACGTCCCGTCGGGCCTCCGCCCAGGGCACCACCATCGTCCAGGAGCGCGCGGCCGAGGTGGTCGCCGAAGAGGACGACGACACCTCGGATGGGGAGGACAACAATGGCTGAGCTGCCCCAGGCCGTGCGCGGATTCGGCGTCACCTTCCTGACCATGTTCAAGAAGGTGGTCACCGAGCAGTACCCCGAGCAGAAGGTCCCGCCGAAGCCCCGCTTCCACGGCCGTCACCAGCTGAACCGCTGGGCTGACGGGCTCGAGAAGTGCGTCGGCTGCGAACTCTGCGCGTGGGCCTGCCCCGCCGATGCGATCTTCGTCGAGGGCGCCGACAACACCGAGGAGGAGCGCTTCTCCCCGGGTGAGCGGTACGGTCGCGTCTACCAGATCAATTACCTGCGCTGCATCTTCTGCGGCCTGTGCATCGAGGCGTGCCCGACCCGCGCGCTCACGATGACGAACGAGTACGAACTCGCCGACGACAGCCGCGAGAAGCTCATCTTCGAGAAGCAGGATCTGCTCGCGCCGATGCTGCCCGGCATGGTCGCCCCGCCGCATGACATGTACCCAGGCATGAGTGAGCGCGACTACTACGCCCAGAAGGTCACCGGCTCCTCACCTGAGCAGGTCACGACCGGCACCCGCACGACTGTGGAGGAGACGGCGTGATCGCCCCCCTGGCCGACACGGCCACCGACGTGAATGTCGGCGAACAGATCGTCTTCTGGGTCACCGCGATCCTCTCGGTCGCCGGCGCCCTCGGGATGGTCCTGTCCCGCAAGGCCGTCCACAGCGCTCTGTGGCTCGCCCTCACCATGATCAACCTTGCCATCCTCTACGTGGCCAATTCGGCCCCGTTCCTGGGAATGGTGCAGGTCATCGTCTACACCGGCGCCGTCATGATGCTGTTCCTCTTCGTCCTCATGGTGGTGGGCGTGGACTCCTCTGACTCCCTGATCGAGACGATCAAGGGCCAGCGACTGGCCTCGATCGTGTTCGTCCTCGGTGTCGGGATCCTGCTCGTCTGGGGCATCGGCAACTCGATGGTCGAGACCTCCTCGGTCGGACTGGACGCCGCCAATGCAGAGCACGGCGGTCACATCGAGGGCATCGCCAACGTCCTGTTCACGCAGTACCTGCTGGTCTTCGAACTCGTGGCTGCCGTGCTGATCACCGCAGCCATGGGCGCCATGGTGCTCGCTCATCGGGAGCGTTGGACGCCGCGACCCAGCCAGCGCGACCTCGCCAGGGCACGGTTCACCGACGGTGGGCACCCCGGCAACCTGCCGAACCCGGGTGTGTATGCGCGCCACAACGCAGTCGACACCCCGGCCCTGCTGCCCGACGGCGGCACGAGCGACATCAGTGTGCCGGGCCCGGTGCGCGCCCGCGGTGACGAGCGGTCCTTCGACCGGGTCGACATCGAGGAGGTCCGCGCCATCTCCGAAGGTGAGACCACGCTGCCGGAGGAGGGGCGCGAATGAATCCCGAGAACTACATCATCCTCTCGGCGATCCTGTTCACGATCGGATCGCTGGGTGTGCTCATCCGACGCAACGCCATCGTCGTCTTCATGTCCGTCGAGCTCATGCTGAACGCTGCGAATCTGGCCTTCGTGGCCTTCGCGCGCATCAACGGCAACCTCGATGGTCAGGCGGTCGCCTTCTTCGTCATGGTCGTCGCTGCCGCCGAGGTCGTGGTCGGCCTCGCCATCATCGTGACCATCTTCCGCACCCGCAGGTCGGCCTCGATCGACGAGCCGAACCTGCTGAAGTACTGATGCCTGCTGTGATCCCGACAATCGATAGGACCGCGCTGTGACCGAGTTGATGCCCGCTGAGGGGGTGTTCTCCCTCATCTGGCTGCTGATCGCCCTGCCGCTCGCCGGTGCTGCCGTGCTGCTGTTCGGCGGTCGCCGCACGAATGCCTGGGGCCCCTACCTCGGCATCCTGACCGTCTCGGCCTCGGCCGTCCTCGGCTGGATCATGCTCGTCGCGATGATGGGCAACTCCCCGGAGGAGCGGACCTTCGACCAGACCCTGTTCACCTGGGTCTCTGTCGGCGACTTCCAGGCGAACATGGCCTTCCAGCTCGACCAGCTGTCGATGGTGTTCGTCCTGCTGATCACCACGGTCGGCGGCCTCATCCACATCTACTCGCTCGGCTACATGTCGCACGATCGGGATCGCCGCAAGTTCTTCGGCTTCCTGAACCTGTTCGTCGGAGCGATGCTGATCCTCGTCCTCGCGAACAACTACCTGCTGCTGTATGTCGGCTGGGAGGGCGTGGGCCTGGCCAGCTACCTGCTCATCGGGTTCTGGCAGTACAAGCCGTCGGCGGCTGCGGCAGCCAAGAAGGCCTTCGTCATCAACCGCGTCGGTGACGTGGGCCTGAGCCTGGCGATCATGCTGATGTTCATCACCTTCGGCTCGATCAGCTTCCAGGACGTCTTCGGCTCCGCCGGCGAGGCCAGCGAGGGCACCCTCAACGCCATCGGTCTGCTGCTCCTGCTCGCGGCAGCCGGCAAGTCGGCCCAGTTCCCGCTGCAGGCATGGCTGCTGGACGCCATGGAGGGCCCGACCCCCGTCTCGGCCCTCATCCACGCGGCGACCATGGTCACCGCCGGCGTCTACCTGATCGCGCGGTCCAACGCGATCTTCAATCTCGCCGAGATCGCGGCCCTCACCGTCGTCATCGTCGGCGTGGTCACCATGTTCATGGGCGCGATCATCGGTTCGGCCAAGGACGACATCAAGAAGTCCCTCGCCGGCTCGACCATGAGCCAGATCGGATACATGATCACGGCGGTCGGCCTCGGCCCCGTGGGCTACGTGTTCGGCATCTTCCACCTGCTCACGCACGGTGTGTTCAAGGCGGGACTGTTCCTCGGAGCCGGCTCCGTCATGCACGGCATGAACGACAACGTGAACATGCGCCGCTACGGAGCCATCCGCACGGTCATGTTCATCACGTTCATCACCTTCGCGGCCGGATGGCTCTCGATCATGGGCATTCCGCCGTTCTCCGGCTTCTGGTCCAAGGACGAGATCATCCACGCGGCGTTCGAGCAGAACACCCTCACCGGCATCCTGCTGATCATCGGCGCCGGCATCACCGGCTTCTACATGACCCGCATGTTCATCATGACGTTCCTCGGCAAGGCCCGCTGGGAGGAGGACGTGCACCCGCACGAGTCGCCCAAGGTCATGACGATCCCGCTGATCATCCTCGCCCTCGGCTCCGTCTTCCTCGGCATGGCACTGCTGTTCTGGGGCAACATCGAGACCTGGCTCGAGCCGGTCGTCGGCTACGAGTCGAAGGAGGCGCCCATCTCCACGGGTGTCGCGATCGCCCTCGGGCTGCTGGCCGTCGGCATCGGTGTTCTCATCGCGTACCTGCAATACCAGCGCAAGCCCATCCCGGTCGAGGCGCCGCACGGCTCCTGGCTCACCCGCGCAGCCCGTGAGGAGCTGTACGGCAATCAGGTCAACGACGCCCTGGTCGTCACCCCGACCCTCGTCGCTGCCAAGGCTGCGACTGCGGTCGACGAGAAGGGGATCGACGGCGTCGTCAACGGCAGTGCCGCCTTCGTCGGCGCGCTGTCCGGTCGCCTGAGGCGGTACCAGACCGGTTTCGCCCGCTCCTACGCCCTGTCGATGGTGGGTGGCGCCGTCCTTGTCATCCTCGCCCTAATCCTGGTGGGTGCATCGTGAACTTTCCCTGGCTGACCACTCTCATGGTCGTGCCGCTCGTCGGCGCGATCATCGTGGCGCTGCTGCCGCGGGGCCGTGACGCCCTCGCGAAGCAGATCGCTCTTGTCTTCTCCTTCGCGGTGCTCGTGCTGACCGTGGTGATGGCGCTGCAGTTCTCGGCCGACTCGGCAGAGCGCTTCCAGTTCGTCGAGTCGCACCCGTGGATCCCCGCGTTCGGCATCTCGTACGCGGTGGGCATCGACGGCATCAGCCTCGTGCTGATCGCGCTCGCGGCAGTCCTGGTGCCGATCGTCATCATCGCCGGCTGGAACGACATCGACTCCTCGAGTCGGGGCACCGTGAAGGGCTACTTCGCCCTCATCCTGGTGCTGGAGACGCTCATGATCGGCGTCTTCGCCGCGACCGACGTCTTCCTGTTCTACGTCTTCTTCGAGGTCATGCTCGTCCCGACGTACTTCCTGATCGGACGCTTCGGCGGTCCGCAGCGGTCGTACGCCGCGGTCAAGTTCCTCATCTACAGCCTCGTCGGCGGCCTGTTCATGCTGGCAGCGCTGATCGGGCTGTATGTGGCCTCCGCGCAGATCACCGGCACCGGAAGCTTCGACTTCGGGGTGCTGGTCGGCATGGACATCGACCCCGACCTGCAGAAGTGGCTGTTCCTCGGCTTCTTCCTCGCCTTCGCGGTGAAGGCGCCGCTGTGGCCGTTCCACACCTGGCTGCCCGACGCCGCAGCCGAGGCGAAGCCGGGCACATCGGTCCTGCTGATCGGTGTGCTCGACAAGGTCGGCACCTTCGGCATGATCCGCTACTGCCTGGAGATCTTCCCCGCGGCATCGGAGTTCTACGCACCGATCGTCATCGCTCTCGCTCTCATCGGCATCTTCTACGGTGCCCTGCTCGCCCTGCGCCAGCACGACATGAAGCGGCTCTTCGCGTACTCCTCGATGTCCCACTTCGGATTCATCACCCTGGGCATCTTCGTCTTCACCTCGCAGGGGCAGAGCGGCTCGGTCGTCTACATGGTGGCCCACGGCCTGTCGACCGCCGCGCTCTTCCTGACCGCGGGCTTCCTCATGGCCCGAGCCCACGGTTCGAGCCTCATCTCGGACTACTCGGGCGTGAACAAGACAGCACCGGTGCTGGCCGGGTTCTTCCTGGTGGCGGCGCTGTCGTCTCTGGCCCTGCCCGGCATGGTCTCGTTCGTCGGTGAGTTCCTGGTCCTGCTGGGAGCCTTCGAGCGCTACATCTGGGTGGGTGCCGTGGCTACGGTGGGCATCGTCATCACCGCGGCGTACGTCCTCAGGCTCTACCAGAAGTCCATGACCGGCCCCCTGAAGCCGGGGTTGGAGGGCATGCGCGATCTGGGTGGCCGCGAGGTCATCGCGCTCGCGCCGATCGCGGTCCTCACGATCGTGCTGGGCTTCTTCCCCGCACCCCTCACCGATGTCATCAACCCGGCCGTCGACCGCGTCATGACCACGGTGGGGGCCACGGACCCGTCACCCACGGTCCAATCAGCCGGCCTTCCCGCGGAAGGATCTGACCAGTGAGCCTCATGCCGATGATCGACCCGGTCGCACCGGCGTTCACCATGCCGACGGTCAACTACTACGCGATCGCTCCGATCCTGATCGTCTTCGGTGCCGCGGTCGTGTCGGTGCTGGTCGAGGCGTTCGTGCCCCGCCGCGGACGTCGCCCCACCCAGCTCGTCATCGTGATCGGCTCGATCGTCGCGGCCTTCGCCGTGACCCTCGACCTGCGCGGAACGCGACTGGTCACGGGTGAGGGGGCCATCGCCGTCGATGGTCCGACCCTCGTCATGTGGGGTGCACTCCTCCTGATCTCACTGCTGGCCGCTTTCCTCATGGCCGAGCGCACGATCGACCCGCTCGGCGATGCGTTCGCGGCCCGTGCCTCGTCACTGCCCGGTTCCGACGACGAGCAGCAGTTCGCCAGTCGCGGCTACCTGCAGACCGAGATCTGGCCGTTCCTGCTCTTCGCCCTCACCGGCATGCTGGCCTTCGTCGCCGCGAACGATCTGCTGATGATGTTCGTGGCGCTCGAGGTCATGTCGCTGCCGCTGTATCTGCTGGCCGGCATGGCCCGCCGCCGCCGACTGCTGTCGCAGGAGGCCGCCCTGAAGTACTTCCTGCTGGGCGCGTTCTCGTCGGCGTTCTTCCTCTATGGCGCCGCCCTGATCTACGGCTACAGCGGATCGGTCGGCTTCGTCGCGATCTCCGACACCCTCACCGCCAAGACGGGCGAGGGCACACTGCTCGCGATCGGCATCGCCCTGCTGATGGTCGGCCTGCTGTTCAAGGTGGCGGCGGTCCCGTTCCATCAGTGGACGCCCGACGTGTACCAGGGCGCACCCTCGCCGGTCACCGGCTTCATGGCGGCCACGGTGAAGATCGCGGCCTTCGGGGCGATCCTGCGGCTGCTGTATGTCGCTTTCGGCGGTATGCGCTGGGACTGGCAGCCGATGCTGTGGATCATCGCAGCGCTCACCATGCTGGTGGGCTCGATCATCGCCATCACCCAGACGGACGTGAAGCGCATGCTCGCCTACTCGTCCGTGGCGCAGGCCGGCTTCATCCTCGTCGGCGTGACCACGGCGACCCCCGAGGGCCTGGGCAGTGCGCTGTTCTACCTGATCGCCTACGGATTCACGACGATCGGCATGTTCGCGATCATCACCATGGTCCGCAACGCCTCCGGTGAGGCGACGTCGCTGGCGGCCTGGAAGGGCCTGGGCAAGCGATCCCCGCTCATCGCCGGGGTGTTCTCGCTGTTCCTGCTGTCCCTCGCCGGCATTCCG
>JAUHZW010000015.1 GCA_030425745.1 Actinomycetes bacterium | reverse complement strand
GGCGAAGATCGACGTCGGCAAGATGCTCCGTCCGCCCTACGGCTCCAAGATCCGTGGGCTGCTGAAGCAGCAGATCAAGCCCTAGGAGCTTGATGAAAAAGTCCCGCGGTGCTCGTTTCGTCGTCCCGGATGCTCGACGAGACTTTTTGCATCAAGCTCCTAGAACCCGAAGATCCCCGCCGCCAGGAGGGTGGCAGAGAGGGTCGCGCCGGCGGCGAGGAACATGAGGACGGCTCCGGCAAGGATCCGTTTGCCCTCGATGCGAGCGATGAGCGCGAAGGGGATCACGACGCGGACGAAGCGTCCGAGCGGGACGCCGTTGAGCATCGCGACACCGAGGGCGTAGGCGAGGTGACGCTGGGCGACCGCACCTTCCTGCAGGTCGAGCCGGAGGCGCTGCGCCTGCTGGCGTACGAGGCGGTCCACGACATCCAGCACCTGCTGCGTCCGGGACACCTTGCCCAGCTGCAGCAGATCCTGGAGGATCCCGAGGCCAGCGCCAACGACCGCTTCGTCGCGCTGGACCTGCTCAAGAACGCGAACGTCGCCGCCGGCGGTGTGCTGCCGATGTGCCAGGACACCGGCACCGCGATCATCTCCGGCAAGCGGGGGCAGCAGGTGCTGACCCGCGGTGACGACGAGCGTGACCTGTCCCGCGGTGTCTTCGATGCCTACCAGCGACTGAACCTGCGCTACTCGCAGATGTCACCGCTGACCATGTGGACCGAGCGCAACACCGGCAGCAACCTGCCCGCTCAGATCGAGCTGTACGCGGACACTCACGCGGGGCATGAGAACCAGTACGAGTTCCTGTTCATGGCCAAGGGCGGCGGCAGCGCCAACAAGAGCTACCTGTTCCAGGAGACCGCAGCCCTGCTCAATCCCGAGGCGTTCACCCGCTTCCTCGACGAGAAGCTGCGGGCGATCGGTACCGCGGCGTGCCCGCCCTACCATCTGGCGATCGTCGTCGGCGGCACGAGTGCGGAGTACGCCCTCAAGGTCGCCAAGTACGCCAGCGCCCGCTACTACGACTCCGTTCCGGTGCACGGCTCGGATGAGGGCCGCGGCTACCGCGACCTCGAGATGGAGCAGCAGGTCCTGACGATGACCCAGGACTTCGGCATCGGAGCACAGTTCGGCGGCAAGTACTTCTGCCACGACGTCCGTGTGATCCGCCTGCCCCGCCACGGGGCGTCGTGCCCGGTGGCGATCGCGGTGTCGTGCTCAGCCGACCGTCAGGCCAAGGCCAGGATCACTCGCGACGGCGTCTTCCTCGAGCAGTTGGAGACCGACCCCGCGCAGTACCTCCCGGAGGTGTCGGACGACCACCTCGACGACGAGGTGGTGCGCATCGACCTGAACCGACCGATGTCCGAGATCCGCGAGCAGCTGGCGACGCTGCCGATCCGCACGCGTGTCTCGCTGAGCGGTCCGATGGTGGTGGCGCGGGATCTGGCCCACGCCCGGATCCGGGAGATGCTCGACCGCGGCGAGCCGATGCCTCAGTACCTGCAGGATCACTGCGTCTACTACGCCGGCCCGGCCAAGACCCCCGAGGGCTACGCCTCGGGGTCGTTCGGGCCGACCACGGCAGGCCGCATGGACTCCTACGTCGACCGCTTCCAGAAGGCCGGCGGCTCGTTCGTCATGCTCGCCAAGGGCAATCGCAGCAATGCGGTGACGAAGGCCTGCCAGGAGAACGGAGGCTTCTACCTCGGCTCGATCGGCGGCCCTGCAGCGCGGCTGGCGCAGGACAACATCCGCAAGGTCGAGGTGCTCGACTTCCCTGAGCTGGGCATGGAGGCCGTGTGGCGGATCGAGGTCGAGGACTTCCCGGCGTTCGTCGTCGTCGATGACAAGGGAAACGACTTCTTCGAGGAGACGCTGCGACCGATCACGGTCGACATCCCGGTGGGTCCACCGAAGGGCTGAGCGAAGGTTGCGTCAGCAGCTGTGGGCGCCGCCACGCCAGTGCTTGGCGCCGGCACCGTTGCGCCAGATGGTCCAGAAGGCGCGGTCCTGCCAGTAGCGGTTCCACTTGTTGGGCGTGAGCTTGCGCAGGGCCTTGACGATGGCCAAGCCCTCGGCGCCCATCTCCTTCTTGACTTCCTTCTGCATCATCCAGGTCGCGCCACGGCCCAGTGCGGCGCTCATCTGGTATGCACCGTGGTAGGTCCCATTGCTCGACCGGTAGTTGGCGTGGCTCTCGCGCTTCATGATGCAGCGGCGCACGTCCTCCTTGCCGGGCATGTACCACTTGCCGGTGTAGAGGCTGGGCATGTAGCCGGTGAGATCAGCGGCCATCCGGCTGCCCCGGGCGAAGGCCAGTTCGCGCTCACGACGGTCTGACGAGTCCTCGGATGCGGGCGGTCCCGGCGGGACGGCAGCGGGCTGAGCGGCGGCCTGATCACCGGCCGGCTCCGGCTCCGCAGCCGGCTTGGGCTTCGCGGCCGGCTTGGGCTTCGCAGCGGGCTTCTCGTCCGCGGCGACGGCAGTGTCCTCGGGGTGGAACACCTCATCGGCCTGCGCGGGGGCCGCCAGACCCGTGAGGAGCAGGGCAGCAACGACCGCTGTGGTGGCGCCGAGGCGTCGCCGCATGGAGGTGCTCCTGAGGGATTCGGGGGATTCGGACCGCCCACTACGGTGCCTGAGGCCCACGGGATTGTCACGCGGAACGCAGGTGGGTCATGTCACAGCACGCCCCGGCATATCGGACATACGTGAACTTCCGTCACCGCTTCCTGAGGGACGCACTCACGCTTGGTGTGACCCACCTCACACGGCTGTCCACAGGGTCAGAGGCTGATGTCCTCGAGCATCTCGGTGACCAGAGCGGCGATCGGTGAGCGCTCGGACCGGGTCAGGGTGATGTGCGCGAAGAGCGGATGGCCCTTCAGTTTCTCCACCACGGCGACGACTCCGTCATGGCGCCCGACGCGCAGGTTGTCGCGCTGCCCGACGTCGTGCGTCAGCACGACCCGACTGTCACGGCCGACGCGGGACAGCACCGTGAGCAGGACGTTGCGCTCCAGGGACTGCGCCTCGTCGACGATGACGAACGCATCGTGCAGGGAGCGCCCTCGGATGTGGGTCAGGGGAAGCACCTCGAGCATGCCGCGATCGACGATCTCCTCGACGACCTCCTGGGTGGTGACCGCCCCCAGGGTGTCGAACACGGCCTGACCCCACGGCGACATCTTCTCCGCCTCGGTGCCCGGCAGGTAGCCGAGCTCCTGACCGCCGACGGCGAACAGTGGACGGAACACGATGACCTTGCGGTGCTGCCGGCGCTCGAGCACGGCCTCGAGCCCGGCGCACAGGGCCAGCGCACTCTTGCCGGTGCCGGCTCGGCCGCCCAGGGACACGATGCCGACCTCCGGGTCGAGCAGAAGGTCCAGGGCGATGCGCTGCTCCGCACTGCGGCCGTGGATCCCGAAGGCCTCGCGATCGCCGCGCACGAGGCGCACTCGCTTGTCAGCGGTCACCCGGCCCAGAGCACTGCCGCGCTCGGACAGCAGGACGAGGCCGGTGTTGCACGGCAGGTCCATCGCCGCCGAGATCTCGGTGACCTGCTCGTCGTACAGCCGGTCGACGTCTGCAGCACTGACCTCGACCTCGGTCATGCCGGTGTAGCCGGTCTCCATGACGAGCTCGGCGCGGTACTCCTCCGCAGCGAGGCCCACCGAGGAGGCCTTGACGCGCATCGGCAGGTCCTTGCTGACCAGGACGACGCTGTGCCCGTCGGCCTGCAGGTTGCGCGCGACGGCGAGGATCCGGGTGTCGTTGTCGCCGAGCTGCAGCCCGTTCGGCAGCACGGATGTGTCGGAGTGGTTGAGCTCGACCCGGACGGTGCCACCCGCACCGCCGACCGGCATGGCCTCATCGAGCCGGCCGTGCGACACCCGGAGGTCATCCAGCAGTCGCAGCGCCTGCCGGGCGTAGTAGCCCAGCTCGGGGTGGCTGCGCTTGGCCTCGAGTTCGGTGACCACGACGACCGGGACCACGACGTCGTGCTCATCGAACCGGACCAGCGCCCGGGGATCGGAGAGCAGGACGGAGGTGTCCAGGACGTAGGTGCGACGCTGCGATCCACGGGTGTCGGGCACGTGCGGCCTCCCTCAGGGCCACCAGCCCGGTGACCCGGTGCGGTTGTCGGCGATCGGATGATCACCTCGTGACCACGACGCTAGGACGGTCGGGCCGCAGGCTCGCGGCGCCACGCCGAGGGGAATGTTGCGCTCACGTGAACGTCTGGAGCACCGCTCAGGAACCGTAGCGCCGCTCGCGGTCGGCGTAGGCGCGCATGGCACGCAAGAAGTCCACATGCCGGAAGTCCGGCCAGTAGGCCTCGCAGAAGTAGAACTCCGAGTGCGCGCTCTGCCACATCAGGAAGCCGGAGAGCCGCTGCTCACCGGACGTGCGGATCACCAGATCGGGGTCAGGCTGCCCCTTGGTGTAGAGGTGCTCGGCGATGTGGTCGGGCTCCAGCAGCATCGCCAGCTCGTCCAACGACGTGCCCTGGGTCGCATGCTCCTGAAGGAGTGAGCGCACCGCGTCGACGACCTCGCGGCGGCCGCCGTAGCCCACGGCCACGTTCACCAAGGACCCGTCGATGCCGGCGGTCAGCTCCTCGGCCTCCTTCAGCAGCCGTGCGGTGTGGTCCGGCAGCAGGTCGAGGGCCCCGACGGGGTGCAGACGCCAGCGGCCCTGCTCGACGAGTCCGGTGACGGTGTCCTCGATGATCCCGACGAGCGCCTCCAACTCCGCCGGCGGGCGGTTGAGGTTGTCGGTGGACAGCAGCCACAGGGTGACGACCTCGACACCGGCCTCGTCGCACCAGCCGAGGAACTCCACGATCTTGGCCGCACCCGCCCGGTGTCCCTGAGACGACGACGTTCCCTGCATCGTCGCCCAGCGACGGTTGCCGTCGAGGATGACGCCGACGTGCCGAGGACGGCGTTCCGGAGGGATCTGCTGGTACAGCCGGCGCTCATAGACGCCGTAGACCAGATCACTCAGACCCACCGATGCTCCTGCCCGTCAGGCACCCTCCGTTGAATGCCGCTCGCCAGATTACTCCGCGCGACCTGAGCTCCGGGCCCCGATCCGCTCGGCCAGAGCACTGAGATCGGTGGTGGGGCGTTCGCAGGTGAATCCCTGACACACGTAGGCCGTGGGTCGGCCCTCGACGGCCGGTCGGTCGCGCAGGAGCGGCACGGCGTCATCCCCCGCGTGACCGACGGCCGTGACCAGTCCCGGGGACGTTCCCATCAGGGCCGTCCACCACCAGTCACCCGCGGCGGAGTCATCCGGCGCGTGAACGATCGCCACCTCGAGGGGCCCGGCCACCAGCGCGGTGGACGCCGCCAGACCCCAACCCATCGCCCGCGGGGACCGGGCGCCGAGGACCGACACGAGCGCCAGTGCCCGCTCCGCGACCGACCGGTACTCGGGAACCCCGGTCAGGGCGCCCTGGGTGACGCACGCGTTCGCGACCGCCATCCACCCCGACGGCTCAGCGTTGTCGGACGGGTCCCGGGGGCGCTGGACGAGTCCGGTCGCATCATCGGCCGTGGTGTAGAAGCCGCCGTCACCATCGGCGAAGTGCTGGATCGCGACGTCCAGGCACACCCCGGCGAGAACGAGCCACGAGTCGTCGCCCGTGACCTGGAACAGCGCTTGGAGGCCCTCAGCGACGCAGCCGTAGTCGTCGACCACGCCGGCGGTGCTCCCCGCGACACCGTCACGGGAGGTGCGCACCAGCCGGTCGTCGCCCTCCGCGCCGAGGTGCACGGCCACCAGCAGGTCAGCAGCACCGGCAGCCGCATCGATCCACTCCGGCTCACCGAACAGCGCACCCGCCTCGGCCAGCGCAGCGATCGCCAGGCCGTTCCAGGAGGCCACGATCTTGTCGTCACGCCCGGGACGCTCCCGCTGCTCGCGGGCATCGAGGAGGGCTGCGCGCACCCGCTCCCACCAGGCAGCGTCGTCGGGGTCGCGCAGCAGCTGCAGCGTGGAGAGGCCGTCCTCGAAAGTGCCCTCGTCGGTCACGGACAGCGTCGCGGCGGCCCACGTGCCGTCATCATCGCCGAGCACCTCGATGAGCTGGGCCGGGTTCCAGGCGTAGAACGCGCCCTCGCGCCCCTCGCTGTCCGCGTCGAGCGCCGCGGCGAATCCACCCTCGGGGGTGCGCAACTCCCGGAGCAGGAAGCCGGCGGTCTGCCGGACCACGCGTTCCGCGAGCCCGGAGCCGGTCAGACGCCACCAGTGCGCGTAGACCCGCAGCAGCAGGGCGTTGTCGTACAGCATCTTCTCGAAGTGCGGCACCACCCATCGACTGTCGACGCTGTACCGCGCGAACCCGCCGGCGAGCTGGTCATACATGCCTCCGCGCGCCATCGCGGTCAGCGTCTCCTCGGCCATCCGCAGCGCATCCGCGTCGCCCGTGAGGGCTGCGTACCGCAGCAGGAACTCCAGCACCATCGACGGTGGGAACTTCGGCGCTCCCCCGAACCCCGCGGAGCGCCGGTCGAACTGCTCGGCGAGGGTGGCCACGGCCTCGGCGAGCTCCTCCGTCGACGGCGGGCGCTCGCCCGCTTCGGGCAGGGTGCGCGACTCCAGCGCCTTGATGATCCGCACGCCCGCCGCGAGCACATCCTCACGTCGCTCGGTCCAGGCGTCGGACAGGCCCATGATGAGCTGAGTGAACGACGGCAGCCCGTGGCGCGGCTCCGGCGGGAAGTAGGTGCCGGCGTAGAACGGTCGCCCGTCATGGTCGATGAACACCGACATCGGCCAGCCGCCGCTGCCGGTCAGGCTCACGGTCGCATCCATGTAGATGGCATCGATGTCCGGCCGCTCCTCGCGATCGACCTTGATGCTCACGAACCGCTCGTTCAGCAGGCGCGCGACGTCGTCGTTCTCGAAGGACTCGTGCGCCATGACGTGGCACCAGTGGCACGCGCTGTATCCCACCGACAGGAAGATCGGGACATCTCGGCGCTTGGCCTCCGCGAAGGCCTCGTCACCCCATTCGAACCAGTCGACCGGATTGTCGGCGTGCTGCTGCAGGTAGGGGCTCGTCGAGTGCGCGAGGCGGTTGGGCATGGCGCCATCGTTGCAGCCGGCAACGCGAGGCGCTCGCCACCCGCACCCCGATGCTGCGGCAGTAGGGGCGCCGGACACCACCCAGAGCGCACCACAAGTGCCGCAGCATCCGACCCTCAGTCGACGACGACCCGGGTCTCCCCGAGACCGCGCCACTCCACGAGCGCCGCACGCGACAGCACCCGCGGCCCGCAGTCGCACCACGCCGGAACGTCGTCATCACCCTCGTCATCGACGACGAGGAGATCGAGATGGTGATGCACATCGTGCGGGGTGTGCGGTCGATCCGGCAGGTCGCGACTGCCGTGCGAGCGCGGACGCACCAGCGTGCGCACGACATCGCCCGCCTCGGTCGCGAAGACCTTGGCCACGTGGTGACCGTGGGCACACTGCACCTGCAGCACGACGGCCTCACGACCGCTGTGCGGCAACTCGTCCCACGCCCGGTGGGCGAGCAGTTCTCTCTCGTAGCGATCCATCACAGCGGTCACGGCGGCCACCTCCCCGGAGTCCATCGGCGGTGCCTGCGCTCCGCCTCCTCCAGACTCGCACTCTCGGCACCGGGAGTCGCGCCGGAGACCGGTCTGCGAGCGGTCAGACCAATACGGCGATGAGCCCCACCGTGAACACGCCGACGACGGCGGAGAACACGGACACGGTGATCGCCGATGTGGCGTGCACCGACTCCGCATGCATCACCTGGCGCATCCGGACCACGGCCACGCCGAGGAAGACGATGAGTGGCAGCAGGGCGATGAGAAGTGACCACATCGGGGCGTCGGCCAGCATGAGGCCCCGCTCGGCGAGCAGGGTCACGCCGATGATGTTCAGGCTCGTCCGCAGCCACGCCTGACGCGTACGGCTGCCGACCTCGTCGTACCCGACACCGGGGACGCTCACCGATGCCCGCTCACGAGACGACGATGATCCCGGTGACGAGCACCGCCATGATCGCGAAGAGGGTGCCCACGACGATCAGCACGGGCGTGCGGGCGAGCGGAGTGCCGTGCCTCATCGCACGGTCGGTGCGTGACCACCGGTAGGTGCCGACGATGGCCACAACAGCCCCGGCCGCGACGATCGTGATCGCGATGGCGACGACGAGGCCCTCAGCGTGCTCGACGCGGACGAACTGGTCGAGCGCCAGCCCACCGGCGATGAGCGCGAGCGCCGTGCGCATCCAGGCGAGGAAGGTCCGCTCGTTGGCGAGCAGGAACCGATAGTCGACCGGCACTTCATCCGGTGCCGCCGCGGGCGGTACTCCCTGAGCCATACCGGCGAGGGTAGCGCCCGACGGGCTACCGGCTGGTCGTACGGCGGTAGCGCCGGACCGACAGCGTCGAGAAGATCGCGATGAGCACCACGCACGACACGATCGTGTACAGCTGCGGGTTCTGCAGCGGCCAGTACTGGTCGTTGGCCATGCCGGTCGGGTTGCCGAACAGCTCTCTCGTGGCGAGCACGAGTGCGGATATCGGGTTCCACGCCGCGATGTACTGCAACCAGGTGGGCAGCGACGCCAGCGGCACGAAGGCATTCGACAGGAACGTCATCGGGAACAGCCACACCAGGCCGGCGGTGTTGGCCGTCTCGGGATTCGGCATGTAGAGCCCGATCCAGGCGCCGATCCACGCGACCGTGTATGCGAAGAGCAGCAGCAGCGCATAGGCGTAGATCGCGTTGAGCAGGCCGTTGTCGATGCGCCATCCGACGAGGAATCCGGTGATCGTCAGGACGAACAGCACGAGGATCTGGCGCGCCGCATCGGCGAGCGTGCGGCCGATGAGAACGGCCGGCGGAGCCATGGGGAGGGCGCGGAACCGATCGATGAGGCCCTTGTGCATGTCCTCGGCCAGACCCACGGTGCTCGACGCCGCCGCGAACGCGACCGTCTGGCCGAAGATGCCTGGCATCAGGTACTGCCGGTAGGCATTCGGGTCGCTGTCGCCCGGCACCGGGATCGCGCCACCGAACACGTAGGCGAACAGGAGCACGAAGATCACCGGCTGCACGAGCGAGAAGAACAGCAGCTCGGGAACGCGGACGGTCTGGATGAGGTTGCGACGGGCGACGACGAGGCCGTCGTGGATGGTCCACCCGTAGATCGGGCGCTTCATCGCGATCGGCGTGCCGGCGGTCAGGGTGCTCATGATTCCTCCTCCGCGGCGTGACCGGTCAACGACATGAAGACGTCATCGAGCGTGGGGCGACGCAGCTGCAGGTCGGTGACTGTGACCCCACGGGCCCGCCGGACACGGGTGCCGAGATCCGGAGATCCTCGACGAGCGCATCGGCTCCGCTCACCTGACGCAAGGCCTCGACTGCACCGGCGACCGCACCCGAGTCGGCGACCGTGACCTCGACCCGGTCACCACCGATCTCGTCCTTCAACTGCTCTGAGGTGCCGTGGGCGATGACCTTGCCGTGGTCGATCACGACGATGTCCTCGGCGAGCTGATCAGCCTCCTCGAGGTACTGCGTCGTGAGGAGCACCGTGGTGCCCTCCTTCACCAGGTTCTCGATGACGCCCCACAGGCCCAGCCGCGATCGGGGATCCAGACCCGTGGTCGGCTCGTCGAGGAAGAGGATCGAGGGATGCGCGACGAGGCTGGCTGCGAGGTCGAGACGGCGCCGCATGCCGCCGGAGTAGGTCTTGGCCGGGCGATCGGCGGCATCGGTGAGGTCGAACCACTCCAGCAGCTCGGCGCTGCGCTCCTTCACGTACTTCGGCGCAAGGTGGTACAGGTCGCCGAACATGCGCAGGTTCTCGCGGCCCGTCAGGTACTCATCCACCGCGGCGTACTGGCCGGTGAGGCCGATCGCGCGGCGGACGTCGTCCGGCTGCTTGACGACGTCGAAGCCCGCCACCGTGGCCGTCCCGGCCGTGGGCTTCAACAGGGTCGACAGGATGCGGACCGTCGTCGTCTTGCCGGCACCGTTCGGCCCGAGCAAGCCGACGACCTGACCCTTGCGGACCGTGAGATCGATGCCGTCAAGCGCCTTCACCTCGCCGAAGTGCTTCACCAGCCCCTCGGCGTGGACCGCGATGTCGCTCGTCATGGCCGTGAGCCTACAGCGCCGCGACGATGGGCGACACTGGGCAGGTGAGCAGTGACCGGACACGGGCGTGGGTGGAGTCGACCAGGGCCGCCCTCCTGCCGCTCGCCGATCCGGATCGGGCCCCGCAGATGGCCGCGTACATGAAGGACGTCGCCCCGTTCCTGGGCATCCCCGCACCGGAGCGACGTACCGCGCAGCGCGAGGCCTGGGCAGGCCTGCCACACCTCACCTCGGATGACCTCGCCCACACCTGCCGTGCACTGTGGTCTCTACCCGAGCGCGAGTACGCCTACGCCGCGTGTGACCTGATCGCGCGCAACACGCGCAGGCTCGAGCCGGGCTTCCTGCTCGATCCGGTACAGGAACTGCTGACGACGAAGCCGTGGTGGGACACCGTCGATGCACTGGTCAACGCCGCCGTGTGCCCGCTGACCCTCCGGGACCCGACGCTCGTCTCGCTGATGTGGGAGTGGTGGCGGTCCGGTGATCGATGGCTCGTCCGCGCCGCGATCGGACACCAGCGGGGACGCAAGGAGCACACCGACCTGGACCTGCTGTTCGCGATGTGCGATGGCTATGCGAGCGACCGCGAGTTCTTCATCGCCAAGGCCATCGGATGGGCCCTGCGCGACGTGTCGACGATCGTTCCCGATCAGGTGCGTGCCTTCGTAGACGAGCACCCGGACCTCAGCCCGGTGGCCCGACGCGAGGCGCTCAGGAGGGTCGACCCTTCATCGCCTCGGTGATCGATCCGATCGCATTGGTCAGCTCGGCCGGCACGACCCACACCTTGTTGGCATCCCCCTGCGCCACTTCCGGCAGCGCCTGCAGGTAGCGGTGCGCGAGCTCGTTCGGCTGCGGGTCGGCCTGGCGCAGGCCCTCATAGATCTTGGCCACCGCAGCGGCCTCTGCGTCCGCGGCGATGATGCGCGCCTTCGCCTCACCGTTCGCCCGCAGCACCGCCGCCTCTGCGTCGGCCTCGGCCTCGAGGACGGCCGCCTGCTTGGAGCCCTCGGCGTTGAGGATCGCACTCTGCTTGGCGCCCTCCGCGGTGAGGATCGCGGCGCGACGCTCACGCTCGGCGCGCAGCTGCTTCTCCATCGCCTCCTGGACCGTGGGCGGCGGGTCGATCGCCTTGAGCTCGACTCGGTTCACGCGGATGCCCCACTTGCCCGTGGCCTCGTCGAGCACCCCGCGCAGCTGTCCGTTGATCATGTCGCGGGAGGTCAGCGCCTCCTCGAGATCCATCGAGCCGATGACGTTGCGGAGGGTCGTGACCGTCAGCTGCTCGATGCCCAGGATGTAGCTGCTGATCTCGTACGTCGCGGCCTTGGGGTCGGTGACCTGGAAGTAGATGACGGTGTCGATGGACACGACGAGGTTGTCCTCGGTGATGACCGGCTGCGGCGGGAAGGACGCGACCTGCTCGCGCATGTCGACTCGCTCGCGGATGCGGTCGACGATCGGCATGAGGATGCTCAGACCGGGCGTGAGCGTGCGCTGGTAGCGACCCAGACGTTCGACGATCGCGGTGTCGGCCTGCTTGACGATCACGATCGTGCGGGACAGCACGATGAGCGCGAACAGCAGCGCCAGAATGACGACGACGACGGGGACGATGACGTCCATCTCGGATCTCCTTGCGTTGACGACTGGGCGTGGACGACTAGTAGGGGTCGACCGGGTGGACGAGCGCCGTGGCGCCGTCGATACGTGTCACGACGACATCGACGCCGCTGGGCACCGGCTCGGAGGTGACATCGGAGTCCAGACGTGCGGACCAGACCTCACCGCGCAATCGGATGCGGCCGTCGCGGGCGGTGATCTCGGTCATGGCGGAGCCTCTGGCGCCGGGCAGTGCATCCACTCCGGTGCGAGCCCCGATGGCCGTCTTCTTCAGGTGACGCATGGCGACGGGGCGCACGAAGGCGATGCCGGCGGCCGAGACTCCCACCCCGATGAGGGCCTGGAGCCACAGGGGGGCGCCCACGAGGGCAGCGACTGCGGCGGCTCCGGCGCCGACGGCGATGAGCCCGAAGATGAGCTCGACGGTGAAGACCTCGATGACGACAGCACCGATCGCCGCGACAACCCACACGATTGCGGCCACCATGGCAACCTCCCTGAAGATCAGGGTAGCCCGATTCCCGGCTGACGAAACCGGAGCAGTGATGACCGACCGACGCCCTTCACCGACCAGCACACCCGGCGCGTTCTGGGTCTACCTCGCCGTCGCGGCCATCGGCCTCGTCGGCACGGCCTGGTTCAACATCCGCAGCGTGCTGGAACCCAGCGGCGAGGCGTTCTTCGCCGCCTGGTTCGCGAATCCCTCGGTGAGCTCCCTGTCCTGGGATCTGCTGGCCGTCGCGAGCGCGGCCTCGATCTTCATCATCCTGGAGGGACGCCGTCTGGGGATCCGTTGGTACTGGGCGTATGTGGTGGTCTCGTTCATCACCGCGGTCGGCTTCACCTTCCCGCTCTTCCTCGCCGTCCGGGAGAGGCGGTTGGCCCGCCACGAGCAGGGGGTTCAGGCATGAGGGCCCCCGCCGTCCACCACGTGACCATCTCCGTCACCGATGCCGAGACGAGCGCCGAGTGGTACCAGCGGCTCCTCGGCCCGGCCGAGATCACGCGCCGGGAGGGCGCGGACTGGACCCGGATCCGGATGCAGTGGCCCTCGGGCCTGGTGATCGGCGCGACGCAGCATGAGGGCACCTCCGCCGGGGACCGCTTCGACCACACCCGCGTCGGGCTGGATCACCTCGGGCTGGCCTGCGCCGACGAGGCCGAGGTCCGGGCATGGCTGGAGCTGATGGACGATCTCGGCATCGCCCACGGGCCCTTTGAGGATGCGCCCTACGGCTGGGCGGTCACGGCGAGGGACCCGGACGGCCTGCCTATCGAGTTCTTCTGCCTCAAGCAGTAGCGGATCCGCAGTTGCGGCACTATGGTCCATTTCGTGCCGCACATGAGGATTTCTGACGCCGCCGGTCTGCTCGGCGTGAGCGACGACACCGTCCGCCGCTACGTCGACTCTGGACGCCTGCTGCCGGGCCCTGACGGCCCCGGGCCCCGCACGGTCGACTCCGCCAGCGTCGCGGCCCTGCTCGTCGACCTCCACCCGCGTGACGAGGCACCCGTGCACCAGTCCGCGCGCAATCGGTTCCCGGGCATCGTCACCCGCGTGGAGCGCGACGGCGTCATGGCCCTGGTCGAGATCCAGGCCGGCCCCCATCGGGTCGTGTCCCTGCTCAGCCGCGAGGCCGCTGACGAGCTCGGTCTCGAGCCCGGCGTCCCCGCCGCCGCGACGGTCAAGGCCACCAACGTCGTCATCGACACCGAGGGCGGCCGATGAGGCTGCCGGCCATCACGGCGCTCGGCCTGCTGCCCCTGCTGGCCGCCTGCGGATCGTCAGGGACGACGGACAGCGGCACACCCACCGCGACCCTCACCGTGTCCGCAGCCGCATCCCTCACGGATGCCTTCACCGAGATCGGCGAGCGATACGCCGAGGAGCATCCGGGCACCGAGGTCCGCTTCAACTTCGCCGGCAGCAGCACCCTCGTCGAGCAGGTCAACTCCGGAGCCCCCGTCGACGTCCTCGCGACCGCCTCCGACGCCACGATGCAATCGGCAGTCGGCGCCGGTTCCGTCACCGACCCCGTTCTGTTCGCTGCGAACTCCCTGGCCATCGCTGTGCCTGCGGGAAACCCCGCGGGCATCAGATCTCTCGCCGATCTCGCCGACCCCGACGTGACCGTCGTCCTGTGCGCGCCACAGGTGCCCTGCGGGGCAGCCGCCGACGACCTCCTCACTGCCAACGGCCTCGACATCACGCCCGCCTCCCTCGAGCCGGACGTGCGGGCCGTCCTCACCAAGGTCACCGCCGATGAGGTCGATGCCGGGCTGGTCTATCGCACCGACCTCGTTGCCGCGGGCAGCGCGGTCGAGGGCATCGCCATCCCGGATGCAGCCAACGTGGTCACGGCCTACCCGATCGCCGTCACCGACCAGGGCGCCCCGGAAGCCCAGGACTTCGTCGATCTCGTGCTGAGCGACGAAGGTCAAGGCATCCTCGAACGGTGGGGCTTCACGGCATGAGCCTGCGCACGCGCCCCGTGCACCAGCAGCGCACCCCGCGGGTGCTGCTTCCTCTTGCCCTGATCGCCTTCGCCTTCCTCGCCATCCCTCTGATCGGCCTGCTGATCGCCGCCCCGTGGGGGCAGATGTCGGAGCTGCTCACCACGCCGACCGCCCTCGAGGCGCTGCGCCTGTCGATCGTCACGTCACTCCTTGCCGCCGCCATCGCCGTACTGCTCGGAGTTCCCCTGGCCTGGGTGCTCGCCCGCCGGGAGTTCCCGGGACGCACACTGGTGCGCGGCCTCGTGCTCATCCCGCTCGTGCTGCCTCCGGTCGTCGGCGGCGTCACGCTGCTCGCGGCGTTCGGTCGCCGCGGCCTCGTGGGGCAGTACCTCTACGACTGGTTCGGCATCCAGCTGCCGTTCAGCACGGCCGGGGTGGTCATGGCCGAGGCCTTCGTCGCCATGCCCTTCCTCGTGATCACCGTCGAGGGGGCACTGCGGACGATGGACCGCCGGTTCGAGGATGCGGCGCGCACCCTCGGCGCCCGGCCGTCACGGGTCTTCCTCCGCGTGACCGCACCTCTCATCGGGCCGTCGCTGATCGCCGGTGCCGTCCTCGCGTGGGCGCGGGCTCTCGGCGAGTTCGGTGCGACCATCACCTTCGCCGGCAACTTCCCCGGGGTGACGCAGACCCTGCCGCTCGCTGTCTACTCGGCACTGGAGGTGAGTCGCGACGAGGCCATCGCCCTGAGCGTCGTCCTGCTGGCGGTGTCGTTCACCGTGCTCGTCTCCCTGCGCGGCCGGATGCTGGGAGGCCGCGGATGAGCGTCACCGCGCATCTCGTGACCGGGGTGGAAGGCTTCGATCTCGACGCCGAGATCACCTGCGCCCCGGGCGAGACCGTCGCCCTTCTCGGCCCCAACGGAGCCGGCAAGAGCACCGCCCTCCGGGCGATCGCAGGCCTGCAGCCCCTCACCGGCGGCTCGATTCGCATCGGTGACGACGTGGTCGATGAGCCGGGGCGCCGGATCTTCGTTCCCCCGGAGAACCGCCGGGTCGGCGTCGTCTTCCAGGACTACCTGCTGTTCCCGCACATGACCGTGCGCCAGAACGTCGCGTTCGGTCCCCGCAGCACCGGGAGCGACGAGAACCTCGTCACCCACTGGCTGGAGGCACTCAGCATCACCGACCTCGCCGATCGTCGACCCGCGCAGCTCTCCGGCGGCCAAGCGCAACGAGTGGCCCTCGCTCGGGCTCTCGCGACCGACCCACACCTGCTCCTCATGGACGAGCCGCTGGCCGCTCTGGATGCCGCCACACGCATGGAGGTGCGCGGTCGGCTGCGTCACCATCTGGCCGAGTACGAGCACGGCACGGTCATCGTCACCCACGATCCACTCGACGCTCTCGTCCTCGCGGATCGCATCATCGTGATGGAGGACGGCCGCGTCACCCAGGAGGGACCGACGGCGGAGGTGGCCAGCCGGCCGCGGACCGACTACCTCGCCGCGCTGCTGGGGGTCACTCTCATCCGCGGCAGCGCGCGGGAAGGTGTGGTCACCTGCTCGGACGGAGGCGAGCTCGTCGTCAGTGACACCCACGTCGCGGGCGACGTCGTCGTCCTCGTGCGCCCGCAGGCCATCTCCCTGCATCGCGAGCCTCCGGAGGGCAGTGCGCGCAATGTGTGGCAGACCTCGGTCACGAGCGTCGACATCCACGGGGATCAGGTCCGCGTCGGCCTCACCGGCCCGGCGCATCCTCCACTGGTCGCTGCCGTGACACCGGCTGCCGTCGCCGAGCTCGGAATCGCCCCCGGCAGCGCAGTGTGGGCGAGCCTGAAGGCGACCGACATCAGCGTCCACCCGGCCTGAAAGGCTCTGCTCATGGCTGCACCGATCACCGACCTCGTCCACGAGTCGTGGGCACCGGCACTCGCGCCGCTGCAGGAGACCTTCACAGAGATCGGGGAGTTCCTGCGCGCGGAGAACGCGGCGGGCCGGCCGTGGGCGCCTGCTGGGGCGAACATCCTGCGCGCGTTCCAGCAGCCGCTTGATGACGTCCGCGTCCTCATCGTCGGACAGGACCCCTACCCGACTCCCGGACATGCCGTGGGCCTCAGCTTCTCGGTCGCGCCCGAGGTGCGACCTCTCCCGCGCAGCCTGCAGAACATCTACCGCGAGCTGCAGGACGACCTCGGCGTGCCGCAGCCGACCAACGGCGACCTGTCACCGTGGACCGAGCGCGGAGTGATGCTGCTCAACCGGGTTCTGACCGTGCAGCTGGGTGAGCCGGGCAGCCACCGGCGCCGGGGCTGGGAGCACATCACCGCTGCCGCGATCGACGCGCTGGTCGCCCGTGAGGGAGAGCCGCTCGTAGCGATCCTCTGGGGCAAGGACGCCCAGTCCCTCGAGCCCTTTCTGCCCGATGTGCCCGTCGTCGCGTCGGCGCATCCGAGTCCGATGTCCGCGGACCGTGGGTTCTTCGGCTCCCGACCCTTCAGCCGCACCAACGAACTGCTGGACGAACTCGGCGAGGACCCGATCGACTGGTCACTGCCGTAGCCCGGGCGAGGCTCTCAGGCGGACAGGTAGGCCGCGAGTGCCTCTCGGACGATCTCGGACTCCTTCCGGCCCTCGCGCTTCGCCCGCTCAGCCAGGCGGGCGCGCAGGTCGACTGGCAGCCGCACGCCGATCTGCGGGGAGGTGCCCTGTCCGGAAAGCGACGGCTTGCCGCGCCCGAGCTTTGCCAGAACGTGCTCGACGTCTGCCTCGGCATCGGCAGCGGTGTAGCGGCTGCCGCTCGGGGTGAGCATCACCTCCTCATCCAGGTCGACGACGCGCGGATCCTCCACGGCCTCCACGAACTCGCCCTTCGCGATCTGGATTCGTGTCCGCTTCATCGTTCTCCTCTCAGCGCCGTGGGAAATACATGGACGACCAGAAGAATCGGCATCTGCGCCGCGTCGTGGAGCGTCACTCCCATGACCTCGAGTTCACGGCCGGTCACGTCCCTCCCGACCCACAGCAGGGCCGGATCCCCCCTGTTGGTGGTCGTCTCCAAGGGTGCCGTGGTGACGAGAACGTGGGTGACATGCGCCTTCCCGATCCGGTGCTTGCGTGCAGCTTGGGTGTGTCTCACCCAGAGCCATTGATTATTGATGAGCAATAGTTGCCTGTCAACCATGACCCTCCTTGCCGAACGCCGGACACGTGCGAGCACGCTCGCAGGCGAGGAGGGACGGGACGAGACCCATTCAGCACCTTGTGGATGACTGACAGACATGGCGCTCGCCTGTGGGTAGCCGCGTGATCGGCCGCAGGCGATCGAGCGCTCAGACGGTGAACAGGGCGAGCACCACGGCATAGGTGCCGAGCAGGGGCAGCGCCCGCCACCGGGCCAGCAGCCCTCCACGCGCCGGGATGATCAGCAGCACCAGGGCGATGCTGGCGATCAGCCCCACATCGGTCTCGAAGGAGTTCACCTCGATCGGATGGATCACCGCGGCCGTGCCCACGATCAACAGGGTGTTGAAGATGTTGCTGCCCAGGATCGTGCCGACCGCGACCTCGTCATGCTTGCGGATGCGCGCCGTGATCATCGTGGCGAGTTCCGGCACCGAGGTGCCGAGGGCCACGAGCACGGCCCCGACCACGAAGCTGTCCCAGCCCAGGGCGTCCCGGATGTCCAGAGCTCCCGTCACCACGAAGCGCCCGGCCGCGATCAGCAGCACCAGACCGAGGATGAGGCTCACGATCACCGACACCCGGGACCGGTCGAGCAGCACGGCGGTCGTGGCGTCGCGGACCCGTCGCGCAGCGATCGCCGACTGGGTCAGCCACGCCGCGAAGACCACGAGCAGGACGATCCCGTCGATCGGGCCCAGCGTGCCGTCCAGCGCCAGCAGGCCGACGAGCACGGGAGCCGCGACAGCCGCGGAGTAGTCGCGCACCACGGTGCCCCGCCCCACTCGGATCGAGGCGAACACCAGAGCCAGGCCGAGGACGAGTCCGATGTTGACGATGTTGCTGCCGAGCACGTCACCGAGGGCGATCTCCGGCTGGCCCTCCAGCGCGGAGTTGATCGCGACGGACAGCTCCGGGGATGACGTCGCGAAGGCGGCGACGGTCGCGCCGATGATGCCCGCTGGGACCCGCCACCACGCGGCGAGGCTGACGATTCCGCGGACGAACAGCTCACCGCCGAGACCGG
>JAUHZW010000286.1 GCA_030425745.1 Actinomycetes bacterium | reverse complement strand
GGATTCACGCTTCCATCCTGTCGGATGCCTGCGCGGGGACGGACACGGGCGCGCTGATAGCCTGTCCCGGCCCGAGCCCCCGTAGCTCAGGGGATAGAGCGCCGGTTTCCGGTACCGAAGGTCGCAGGTTCGAATCCTGCCGGGGGCGCCACATGAACCACGACGCTTCCCACTCCCCCGCGCCTGCCCCCAGCGGCCCGGCGCACTTCGCCGTGACCGGGACGAGCCTGTACCCGTACGTCGTCGCGATCTTCGTGGGGCTGCTGCTGCTGTCGAACATCGGCGCCACGAAGTTCATCGCCCTCGGCCCGCTCACGTTCGACGGCGGTGCCATCCTCTTCCCGCTGACGTACATCATCGGCGACATCCTCAGCGAGGTGTACGGCCTGAAGGCGGCGCGCAAGGCGATCGTGCTCGGCTTCGCGATGTCGATCCTCGCGGCGATCACCTTCTGGCTGATCCAGATCGCGCCGGGGGCTGACTTCTGGGAGAACCAGAGCGCCTACGAGGCGATCCTCGGGTTCGTGCCGGCCATCGTGCTGGCGAGCGTCGTAGGCTTCCTGATCGGCCAACTGCTCAACGCCTACGTCCTGGTGAAGATCAAGGAGCGCACGCACGAGCGTGCCCTGTGGCTGCGCCTCATGGGCTCGACGGTCGTCGGCGAGTTCGCGGACACGTTCGTGTTCTGCACGATCTACGGACTCGCCTTCGGGCTGACGATGGGCGACTTCTGGAACTACCTGCTCGTCGGCTTCGCCTACAAGGTGGGCGTCGAGGTGATCCTGCTGCCGGTCACGTACCGGGTCATCGCATGGGTCAAGCGCCGCGAGCCCACCTACGCGTTTGCCGCATAACCGACCGCCTCACCGAGTGCGGCGCCCCAGCACCTCGTCACGGTGCTCGACGAACGTCCCGTCGATGATGCTCTGTCGCACCTGGTCGACCAGACGCACGATGTAGCGCTCGTTGTGGATGGTCGCCAGGGTCGCCGACAGCATCTCCTTGGCCTTGAACAGGTGATGCAGGTACGCCCGCGTGTAGTTCTGACACGTGTAGCAGTCGCAGTCCTCGTCGATCGGCGAGAAGTCGCGCCGATAGGCCCCGTTGGTCAGGTGGAATCGCTTGACCGGGTGATACACGGTGCCGTTGCGCGCGTTGCGTGACGGGGCGACGCAGTCGAAGGTGTCGGCCCCGGCGGCGACCCCGGCGAACACGTCCTCCGGCTCCCCGATGCCGAGCAGATGACGCGGACGATCCTCCGGGAGCTCCTCGCACACCCATCGGACGATCGTGCCAAGCTCGTCCTTCTCGAGGGCGCCTCCGATCCCGAAGCCGTCGACGTCGAGCGCTGCGAGATCGCGGGCCGATCTGCGCCGGAGATCCTCGTACTGGGCGCCCTGCACCACGGCGAAGAGAGCCTGATACGGCTTGTCCGCACGCTCGACCGTCAGCCGCTGGTGCTCGGCGACGCAGCGTTCCGCCCATGCCTGGGTCCGTTCCACGGACCGCTCCTGGTACTCGCGTGTGTTCAGCAGTGTCGTGCACTCGTCGAACGCGAACATGATGTCGGCGCCGATCTGGTGCTGCACCTGCATGGAGACCTCGGGGGTGAACCGATGCATGCTGCCGTCGAGGTGCGATTTGAACGTCACGCCGTCGTCATCGACGTGGGCGAGACGGTCCTTGCCCTCGGCGATGACGTCGTCGGAGCGCTTGGACTTCACATCCATCGCAAGGATCTTCTTGAATCCGACGCCCAGGGACAGCACCTGGAATCCGCCGCTGTCGGTGATGGTCGGTCCATGCCATCCCATGAAGGCGGCGAGACCACCCGCCGCGTCCACGATGTCAGCGCCCGGCTGGAGGTACAGGTGGTAGGCGTTGGCGAGGATCACCTGGGCCCCGAGGTCGCGCATGACCTCGGGCATGACGGCCTTGACCGTCGCCTTCGTGCCGACCGGGGTGAACGCCGGGGTGCGCAGGTCTCCGTGCGGCGTGTGGATGACCCCTGCCCTGCCGAGCGTGCCGTCCAGCCGTGCCTCGACCTCGAAACCGAAGCCGGTCACTCGCCCTCCGGTGCGAGCTCGTCCATCGGTGGGAACTGCGCTCGGGCTGCGGCGATCCAGTCGTTCACCGCAGCCTCGACCTGCTCGTTCTCGCCCCCGCACAGGTCCGCACTGAGCTGCACCAAGGATTCCTCCGGCACCGTGACCGACACGTCGAAAGAGGTGCCGCCGGTGCACCCGTCCTCGAGCACGGCCGGGCTGAGATCGGCGATCGCCTCCGCGCCTGCGCTGAGGCCCTGCCACACCTCCGGGGAGGTGGCGACGGTCTCCTCGGCGAGGACGTCGCCATAGCTGTCGACGACGATCGTGGACTCGTCCTGCGTCACCGTGAGCACGTAGCTGCGGTGATACTGCGGCGGCACGGAGGAGTCCTGGAAGGAGTAGGTGATCGTCGTGTCGGCCGGCAGCACCGCGGCTGAGGTGGAGCCGGCGTCCGTGGGCTCCTCGTCGGATGCGTCCGCGCCGGAGGAGCAGCCCGCGAGCAGGAGCACGGCGGCGGCCGTCCCGGCGATGAGCATGCGCATGCCCCGACCCTACGCGAGTGACCGTCTCGGACCGGAGCACAATGACGACGTGACTGCTGCTGAGGACTCTCCCGAGGTCGGCGACGTGCTCACCGCCGGCGGCATCTCCACCAACATCCATGTCGCGGGGCCCGAGGACGCACCGGTGGT
>JAUHZW010000285.1 GCA_030425745.1 Actinomycetes bacterium | reverse complement strand
TGCTGCGGCTGTGTGGTCTACCTGGGTGGACGAGGGAGAGTGCGTCACGGAGCAGGCCGCCGATGGAGAGGACGACGTCGGCGAGGCTGACGCGATCAGTGACGTGGTCGGTGACGCACTGGAGGGTGCGGGCGACGCTGCTGCTGTGGTCGATTCAGAGGGTGTTGGAGCGCTGCTGGTGGCAGTGGCTGACGGACTGGCGGAGGTGGTCGACGGTGACGTCGATGGCGTCGCGACGGACGGTGTGGCTGATGCCGATGCCGTCGCTGAGGGGGCCTGCGTCGACGTTGCTGACTGTGTGGGTGTCGGTGTGGAGGGCGGCTGCGCGGCGGGTGACGCGGACATGGCCGGTTCGGCCGACGATGTGGTGGTCAAGCCCAGCGCCACGTCGCAGGCTTGCCGGGCCCGGGCAAGCGTGGCCTCTGCCTGCTGAAGATCGGTGCCCGTAGCCTGCGCTGCAGCAACGGCCCTGTGGGCAGCGGCGACGATGGAAGCACAATCCCCGTCAGCGGAGCCCGTTGGAGTCACGGCTCGTCCCGGAGAGCTCACCGCAATGGCGATGCCCAGTCCTGCCAGCGGAAGCGCGAGCCATGAGAGGAGGGGTAGACGACGCACACCTCCACGCTATCCCGGGCGAGGCGTCTCTGAATCTATGAGACGGATGCGAGTGGCGCCGGTGCCTGCACCTGATCCGTGTGGACGTCCCAGCCCTCCCGGGCACTCACCAGTTCGGTGACCCACACCGGAGCCGTCGAGCTGGTGACGGAGACGAGCGCGGTCAGTTGAGCGTTGTGATGCCGGGCGATCGAGACGGTCATCATGAACTCCGCCAGAGCATCCACGATGGACTGCGGATCGGTGACTGCTCCGGCCAGATCGGCGGGGACGGGAACAACCACCTGATCGGACAGCGACAGCGCCGTGCGCGCCTCGGGTGAGTCGGTGCCCGGAACGTCGATGATGATGACGTCGTAGTGATCTCGTAGGCGCGGGAGCATCGTGTGCATGGCCTTGGCCGACGGCATCACGGCCGTGGCGGTCAGGGCGTGACCGTGGGCCATCGCCTCCTGGCAGATTTGGACACCGGAGCGCACGTCATCCTCGGTGCTGACGACCAGGACCCGGCTCGGAGAACTCTCGCTGCGACGATTGGTCCACTGGGCGACCACGTCGCACTCGTGGGTCTGATCGGACAGATGTGCGACGGTGATGATCATCCGGCAGACCCCTTTCGTCTGCCTGTCAGTCTGACACCGTTCACGCACATGTCAACGGAGCGACACCAACCATGGAACGCCCCTGATGCCTGTGGGGCGACAGGGGCGCAATGGGTCTCGATCTACTTCGCCATCCGCTGCCGGATCGCGAAGTAGCCCACGGCCAGCCACCCAAGAACCATCTGGGGCAGGTAGGAGAAGGCCCGCCAGATGATGTCCGCGGCGACCGCCTGGTCGTACTCTGCGCCGAATGCGACGAGCATGCCGATCAGCGCGGCATCGACTGTGCCGGCGCCGCCCGGGGCCAGGGGCACGGTGGTGAGCAGCAGGGCTACGGAGAACGCGACGAACACCTCGAGGAACGTCACCTTCGAAGCCCCCACACCGTTGAGGGCCGCGAGGATCACGAACATCGGGGCGATCTGGGCCAGCAGGTTCGTCAGGGTGATGGGCAGCCATCGGGTGCGCACCATCTCGGCAGCGGTGTCGTTGAACCCGACAACGGCATCGACCGCGTTGGGCGGCGTGCGCTTGATGAATCCGAAGACCTTGCCCAGCACGCCCTGCGCGAAGTCCCCCACTCGCTGGGCGTTGGTGCGACTGCGCAGGACGAACGCGATGGCGATGAACGACGCGAGGCACACGATCCCGGCGACGATGACGATGATGTCGATGACCTCACACGAGATCTCGCCGCACGAGTCACCCGCCAGAGCGCGCCGCTCGAAGATCCACAGCAGCGTCAGCGCCACCCCCGGTGCACCGAACGTCATGAGGTACGTCCAGATCGCATCGGCGGCGACCGCGGCAGCGGCCAGTCGCTGCGACACCCCGTAGCGGGCGAGGATGCTGTACTGCGTTCCTACGGCGATGGCTCCGCCACCGAACGGGATGGTGGTGGAGATCGCGAACCCGCCCTGCCGGTCCACGAAAGCTGCCCCGTACTTCAGGCCCGGGATGGCGGCAGGCGCCGTCAGGGGATAGACCGCGAGCGAGAAGACCCCCGCGATGATCGCGAGGACCGTCCAGAGCGTCGGCATCGAGAAGGCCGCCTTGACGCCCTGTGCGAAGCCGCCGAAGTTGTCGGCCATGAACCGGAAGATCAGGTACGCGAGCACCAGTCCGACGATCGTGAGGACGACCTTCGTGATCCAGCCGCCCCGACGCTTGGCGGGCGTGGTGGGGGTGATGTGGGTCGACGTCGTCGCATCGGGATCGGGCACGCAGAGAGCCTTGCGCCCGGACCGCCCCTTGTCCACTCGCCGGTCCGTCATCGCGATGAAGACCCAGTCCATGTCCTGACATCAGGTCATGAAGGGCAACGCTCGGTAGCCTGCTGCGGTGAGCATCGACGTCGCCCTCGACCGGAGCAGCCCGGTGCCGTTGTACTTCCAGCTGTCCCAGCAACTGGAGGCCGCGATCGAGGACGGCCGCCTGCAGCCGGGCGACAAGATCGACACCGAGCTCGTCATCGCCGAGAAGTACGGCCTCAGCCGGCCGACCGTGCGGCAGGGCATCCAGGAACTGGTGAACAAG
>JAUHZW010000284.1 GCA_030425745.1 Actinomycetes bacterium | reverse complement strand
TGGCGGCATTGCCCAGATGAAGGTAGCCGCTTGGGGTGGGCGCGATCCGCGTCATTTCCGCGCTCAATGATTCCGTCCGCACCGTGAGGCACCCCCGATGTCGACACAGGAACCCCCCTAGGGTCCCACACTTCCCTCCTGTCTCATGCGACACTTCCCTCGTGCTTCCCCGGGCCCGTTGGATGGCTGTCGCGCTGACGTGCGCTGCGACGGCTGCGCTGATCCCCTCGGCTTCGCATGCCGCGACCGGGCAGAACTGGCAGCCGACGACCTGGACGGGTGTGGCGAACGGGGCGCCGGTACCCGGTGAGGGTCTCTCGGCTCCGATGCCGGGTCAACTGCCGGTGGCCGATTACCTGCCGATCTCGTACGAGGGGCAGTCGAGCTGCGATCCGAGTCCGAAGCCCGGGGCGGTGCGCATCGACCAGATCATCAAGGCCACCTACGGCTCAGGCGAGTACGTCGGCATACCCCGCGGGTGCGATGTCGGGGGGCGCAGCGAGCACAAGGAGGGACGGGCCGTCGACTGGATGGTCGATGTGCGAGAGCCGGGGGAGCGGGCCAAGGCCGAGGCCTTCCTGAACTGGTTGCTCGGCCCCGATGCCGCCGGTCGGATGGCGGGCAACGCCAACATGCTCGGGGTCATGTACATCGGCTGGCACGACCGCATGTGGCGTGGCTACAAGCAGGAGCAGGGCTGGGCGGAGCTGAAGGGCTGCTTCAGCAAGACGGAGAAGAAGTACGACAACTACTGCCATCGCAATCACATCCACATCTCGCTGACGCGGGCAGGCGCGACCGGCTCGACGGTCCCCAACGCGCCGGCGCCCACCGAGACGCCCGCGCCGACGGCGCCGCCGGCCCCACCACCGCGGCCGCCGGCACCTGCTCAGCCGGGTGAGGACAACGACGCCTTCATGTCCATCGGTTCAGAGGAGGCCTATGTCGCAGGCGACGACGCCCCCCTCGAGGCTGGTGAGGTGCGCACGGTGAACCTCGCCCCGGTGCCGCTGGAGGCGTCGTCAGCGCTCGTGCTGGTCACCACGCGTGACTCGCGGAAGAAGGGCAAGCTGAGGATCGGCATGGTCGATGCGAAGAGCGCGGTCGCGGTGAAGGTTCCGAAGCGCAAGGCCAAGACCTCGCTCATCCAGGTCCCCGTCGCCAACGGCTCGGTCCAGTTGTCGGCGGCGACCAGGGGTTCAGTCAAGGTGACGGTCGACGTCCTCGGCTACACGATCGCCGGCGGGCAGCATCCGGCTGTCGGCACCAAGGCTTCGAGGCTGGTCAAGGGGACCTTCTCGCCGGAAGAGGTGAAGGTCGTCAAGGTGCGGGGCCAAGGACCAGTGCCCCGCAAGAAGTCGAAGGCGACGGCAGTGATCCTGAAGGTCACGGCCAAGGGCAAGGGGCAGGCAGGCCGCTTTGCCGCCTACCCGGTCGGTGGGGCCGACCTCGGGACACGATCAGGGATCATCCCCAAGAAGGGCAAGCGATCGACGATCATCGTCGCCGACATCGGCGATGAGGGGCTCATCGCGCTGGCGTCCGACGCCGCGACCAAGGCGACGGTGGAGATCGTCGGCTACGTGCGCGGCTGACACCTGTCAGGCAGTCCGGTCTACGGCAGGTTGACGTGCCCGCTCTTGGCACGCCACATCGAGTACTTCTCGAAGGCGAGCTTGAAGGCGTGATTCTGCGGGCCGGGGATCATGATCCCCTTCTTGTCGTCGCGCATCATCGAGTTGCCGAGGATCATGACTCCGTTGTTGCCGGCGTCCATGACGCAGACGGCCTGCATGTCCTTGAACTCCTTGTGATCGGTGACCGGCTTGCCCTGCACCTGGGCGATGATGTTGTGCGCAGCCGCCTTGGCCATCAGCTCGGTCGGGAAGCCGGTCTTCGGCAGTCCGGTGGGCGTCGGGGTGGTCCAGGGGACTGCCACCGCCGCGGCGATGCCGACCGCGTAGATGTTGTCGTACTTCTCGGTCTGCCAGGTGTCGCGGACCTTGATGTAGCCCTTCTCGTCGGCCAGCCCGGACTCCAGGGCGACCTGCTGACCCAGGAACGGCGGCATGAGCATGTTCAGCGCATACGGCAGCTCGGTGTCGTCAGCCAGGACGATGTGGTCGGTATCGACGGCCTTGATCGAGGTGTTGACCACCGAGGCGATCTTCTCCTTGCCCATGAACATCCCGATGAGCTTCTCGCCGCCGGGCATGCCGTTGATGCCGAAGTGGCCGAGGAACGGCTCGGAGGTCACGTAGGTGATGTCGACTCGACTCTTGAGCCCGTGCTTCTTGAGTTGGTAGCTCGTGTTGAACATGAACTCGTAGGCGGCACCGAAACAGCCAGCGGACTGGGTGGCCCCGATGACGATGGGGCCGGGGTTCTCGAGGAATCGCTTCCACGCGTCACCCGTCCTGATCGCGCCCTCGAGGGTCGCGATCTGATTGGCGTTCTCCTCGAAACCCTCGGCGACGTCCATCTTGTTGCGGTAGCCCGTGGCGATGACCAGGTAGTCGAAGTCGTGCACGGTCCCGTGGGCATCCGTCACCTGCTTGCCGTCCGGGTCGATGCGTGTCGCGGCGGCGTGCACGAACTCCACATCACTGTCGGTGAACGTCGGTTCGAGATCGAAGGTGATGTCCTTTGCGGACCGCTTTCCGAAAGGCAGCCAGATCATGCTCGGGTTGAACAGGAACCTGTCGTCCTTGCTGATGACCTTGACATGCACGTCGTTCTTGAGCGCGTGCTTGATGTGCAGTGCG
>JAUHZW010000283.1 GCA_030425745.1 Actinomycetes bacterium | reverse complement strand
GAGATGACCACCTGCGCACCTGCGTCCACGAAGTCCGCATGCGCGCGCGTGATGGCCGACGGATCGTCCAGCAGGACGCGACCGGTCCAGAGTCGGTCGTTGACGTCGTGGCCGCGGGACTCCAACTGCGTCGAGAGGCCGCCGTCGAGGACGATGGTGGCGGCCGGGAACAGGGCGGCCCAGGTATCGGTCACAACGTCACGCTCTCACTGGCGCGCTGCGACGGTCACGCCGGCGGCGTCAGGTAGTCGGCGAGGTTCGCGGGCCGCAGCCCGGCCTTGCGGATCGCTCGGACCGTCGCCTCGAGATCCTTCTTCAACTCGGGGCGGAAGTGCAGCAGGATGATCGAGCCGGGGAGCAGCTCACCGCGGGCCTTGACGACCTTGCCTCGGTTGACCGACGCGTCCCACATCACGATCTGGTTGATGCCACAGCCCTCAGCGGTGGTCTTCACGTCGGTGCGATCCGCCCCGGCCCCGTAGGGAGGTCGGATCATCCACGGCTTGGAGCCGAAGTCCTTGCGGAGCTTGCGCTGCGCCTTGCAGATCTCGGTGTTCAGGTTGGTGCTCGACTCCGCGAAGCTCGCGTGGTTGATGGTGTGGTTCTGGACGCTGCCCCACTCGGTGATGTCGGTGAAGTAGTCCGCGTGCGAGCCGACCGTCCAGGTGGTCAGGAAGGCCGTGATCGGCAGTTGCTGGGACCGCACATAGGCGAGGGCATCGTCCGGCCGGTGCACACCATCATCGATCGTGATGAACGCGACCGGGTCGTCGGTCTTCACCGAGTAGGAGACCCGGACCTTGCCGCCCTTGCTCCGTGGCCGGTCGATCTCGCCCGCCGTCATCGCGGCATCGCCCATGTCTGCCACTGCCATGTCCATGGCACCGGAATCGGTGGCCCCGCCCGCGTCCTCACTGCCCGGGTCGTCGTCCGTGTCCGGGCCACCGAGTTCCACCGGATCGGGGATCGGCATCAGCGACTCCTCGACCATGGGGGCGCGGGTCGGCTCGGGCGTCGCATCGTCCGCGCGGGCATCGGGGGCCGGGGCCAGTGCATTGAGCAGCACGGCCACCAGAGCGAAGAGGACGGGTACGCCGACGGCCACGGCAAGAGCGCGTTCACGCAGCACGGCCACGGTGCCTCCGGTCTCGGGGAAGACGCCCCTGCTTCAGGGACGGTCGGGCAGGTGCCTCATGGTAACCCCGACAGCGTGCCGGACACCGCAGGCGAGTCACCACGCGCGACGGGTCACCGGCAGGTTCGAGGTGGTCGCGAAGTCCAGCGGCGAGGCTGGCGCGCCGGTCGCGACCAGGCGGGAGCCGAGGGCGGCGACCATGGCGCCGTTGTCCGTGCACAGGTCAGGGCGCGGCACGCGCAGGGAGAGCCCGGCGGCCTCGCACCGGGCCTCGGCCATCGCGCGGAGCCGGGAGTTGGCTGCCACACCTCCCCCGATCACCACCTCGCCGACACCGTGATCCCGACAGGCCGCCACCGTGCGTGCCGTGAGCACGTCGGCGATGGCCTCCTGCACGGACGCGGCCACGTCGGCCACCGGGATGTCCTCGCCGGCGTCCTGCCGGGCCTTGACCCACCGGGCGACAGCCGTCTTGAGTCCGGAGAAGCTGAAGTCGTACGGATACCGCTCCCGATCGCCAGGGTTGTTCAGCCCGCGCGGGAAGTCGATGGCCGACGGATCCCCCTCACGGGCGACCCGATCGATCCACGGACCGCCCGGGAAGGGCAGACCGAGCAGCCGAGCCACCTTGTCGAAGGCCTCGCCCGCAGCATCGTCCAGAGTCTGGCCCAGCGGTCGGATGGACTCCACGTCATCGGAGACGAGGAGCAGAGAGGAGTGACCGCCCGAGACGAGCAGGCCCACCGTGGGATCGGCCAACGGCCCATGCTGCAGTTCGTCGACCACCACGTGGCTCGCCAGATGGTTGACCCCGTAGACGGGCACGGACAGCGCGACCGCAAGGGCCTTGGCGGTCGCCACTCCGACGATGAGCGCACCGACGAGTCCGGGGCCGGCGGTCACGGCGATCGCATCGACGTCGTCGAGGGTGATCCCGGCCGACCGGCAGGCGCGCTGCAGTGCCGGCTCGATCGCCTCGAGGTGCGAACGGCTCGCGATCTCCGGCACGACCCCACCGAAGCGGGCATGCTCGTCCACACTCGTCGCGATCTCGTTGGCCAGGAGGGTGTGCCCCTGCACGATGCCGATCCCGGTCTCGTCACACGAGGTCTCGATGCCCAGGACGATGGGCGCATCCGACGTCATGACCCCGCCTCCGGCCGTGCCCGCCGCATGATCACCGCATCAGACCCGTCCGCGTAGTAGCGGGCTCGGCGGCTGATCTCCTCGAAGCCGAGCCGGGCGTACAGATGGCGGGCCGGCTCGTTGTCCGCACGCACCTCCAGGAAGGTGTGGGTCACGCCCGAGGAATCCGCCTCCGCGAGCAGCCGCTCCAGCATCGTGCGCGCGATGCCCCGACCCTGCTGGTCGGGGGCCACGGCGACAGTCTGGATGTCAGCGTCACTTCCCACTCTGGACAGGCCCGCATAGGCGACGAGTATCCCACCGTCATGCGCCGCGAGGTAGGTGCGAGACGGCTGGGCGAGCTCTGACCAGAACTGCTCTGCCGTCCAGGCGTCGTTCGGAAACAGCTGTCGTTCCAGCTCATGGGCCGCGGGGAGGTCCCACCAGTTCAGGGGTTCGCAGATGATGGTCACGCTGCGCCACCTCCGGGGACCATCGCGTCGGGACGGC
>JAUHZW010000014.1 GCA_030425745.1 Actinomycetes bacterium | reverse complement strand
GCGTCATGCAGTCGTGGCAGTCGTCGGTCTTCGGTTTCCCCAACTCGCTCATCGGCCTCGTCGCGTTCTCCGTGGTCGTCTGCTTGGGGGTCCTGCCTTGGTCGGGTGCACGACTGCGCCCCTGGGTGTGGTGGGGGCTTGAGGCCGGTGCACTGCTCGGAATGATGATGGTCCACTGGCTGGCGTTCCAGAGCGCGTACGTCATCGGCGCGCTGTGCCTCTACTGCGCAGCCGTCTGGCTGGCCACGTTTGTCGTGCTCGGGTCCACGACGTCCGCCGTACTCGCCTACCACCGCGCGCAGGATCCGGGAGCGAAGTTGCGGCGGCGCCTCCAGACGCTGTGGCCCATCCTCTGGGCGGCATGGATGGGAGCCTTCGCGGTCGCCGTTGTATATGGACTCTTCGGATGATCGTCGCACTGTCGTTGAGCCTCCTCATCACGTCGGCGGTGATCGCTGGGCTGGCACTGTTCGTGCGCTGGGCCATCCGCGAGGGCGAGGGAGACGATCCCCGGTGGGGCCTGACCGGACACCTCGACGCGGAGTCACCTCTCATCGGATTCGGGGACCGCGCCTACGCGATCCCCGAAGTCGCGAGGCTCACCCTCCGCGGGAGTCGACGCCGCGAGGCCGCCTGGGAGCAGTCCTACCCCTGGGCCCGCGTGTCTATCCAGTCGGCGACGGCCGCCGTCGTACTCACCGGACCGTTCGGATGCCTGACGTGCCCCGTGCCCGAGGGCATGACCCTCAAGGATGTCCTGACGCGCTTCGCCCGCGCAACTCCTGCCGCACCACCGGCGGAGCCCGAGACGTAGGTCCCTTCGAGCACCCCCGTGCCTCAGATTGGCGTGGCGAAGGCCCCGGCCTGGACGCGCATCCACACCGTGACCGCGTTCCATGCTCCGGATGCCATCACCACGCCCAGCGAGATCATCAGGAGCCCGCTGACGCGTCGAATGACGACCGTGTTCGCACGTGCCCATCCGATGGCCGACATCGCTCGCTGCAAGCCAAGCCCGACTAGGAGGAAGGGCACGCCGAGCCCAATGCAATAGGCCGCCGACAGCGTGGCTCCACGCACGGCATCCGCCTGCGTGAACGCCATCGCCTGCACGACCGCGAGCACGGGTCCGATGCAGGGAGCCCAACCGATGCCAAACACCATGCCCAGCAGCGGGGCACCCCACAGACCCCGGGGCGCTCGGACAGGAAGTCGCCACGACCGGCTCAGCAGGCGAGCATCAAGCACATAGCCCAGTCCCAGCGCCACCACCACCAGGCCCATGACGCGAGTGATGGGGTCCTGCCAGGTCAGCAGTGCTGCGCCCACCCCGCCGAACAGGACACCGTAGGAGACGAACACGACGCCCAAACCGAGCGTGAAGAGGGCCGTGCCGATTGCCACCAGCCTGCGGGAGGGGCCAACGCCGGCAGATGCGTCGGCGGCCGTCAGACCGGTGATATAGGCCAGGTAGCCCGGAGCCAGCGGCAGGACGCAGGGGCTGATGAATGACACGACCCCCGCAGCAAGCGCGAGACCCAGCGCCACCAGCAGCGGGCCGGAGGAAACGAGCGACTCCACCTCAGCCGGCAGCTGCGGAGGGGGCGGCCGTCGACGGGCTGGGCACGGACGATGAGGCCACAAGGGGCTCGATGAGACCGCGCAGAGTCGACTCGCTCGCACGTCCGAGAATGCGCCCGGCCACCTTGCCCTCGCGGTCGATCACGAGGGTCGTGGGGATGGCCTGCGGAGGAGCGATCCCGCTGAAACGAAGCTGGAGGCGGCCGTCACTGTCCACGACACTGGGGTAGGTGATGCCGTACGCCTCCTCGAAGCTCACGGCCGTCGCGCGACTGTCACGTGTGTTGAGGCCGATGAACGACACGCCCGCGCCCTCGAACTCCTCCCACAGCGACTGCAGCACCGGCGCCTCGGCTCGACAAGGTGCGCACCAGGAGGCCCACACGTTCAGGACGACCACACGTCCACGCTCCTGCGCCAGGGCCCAGGTCCCCCCGGACAGCAGCTCGCCCTCGATGCTGGGTGCCTCCACCCGCTCGCTCGCAGCGATGGCGGTGATCGACCCGTCGCCCGCGATGAACCCGCTGTCACTGACGCTGCCCTCGCCGTCCGCGGCCGAGCAGGCGGACAGGAGGAGCACAGCCAGCAAGACAATCGCAGGGGCGGATCGGCGCACGAGTCGATCCCCAGTCATGGGCTCAGCATCCCTGCCCCCTGTGAAGGTGACGTGTTGGTCAGGTCAAAAGATGATCAACAGGCATGTCCAGGACTGACAGCACCTTCATCGAATCTTCATGATTTGGCGACCGATCCTCTGGCTTCCCGACCTGAGCCTGAAGTCCGGCCATCATTTGCTGCAGGAGGTTCTCAGGTGAGCAGGGTTCGCAGGTCGCCACGGTGGCGGTCGCTGGCCGCGGCGCTGGTCGTCGCCCCGCTCGCCGTGACGCTTGCTGCTCAGTCCAGCGAGGCTGTTCCCGCGCGGGACATCCGGGAGGTTCAGGCGCAGGTCCGCGATCTGCAGATGGAGGCGGCGGGCGCGACCGAGGAGTACAAGGCCGCCCAGAGCCGACTGGCGGACACCCGCGAGCGGTTGGACAAGGCCCAGTCCAAGGTCGATCGCGAACGGTCCGAGTTCGCGCAGACACTCGCCGCGGTCAATGACCTGGCTCGCGGCCTCTACATGAGTGGGGGCATCGACGGCACCTTGCAGGTCATGCTGGCCGATGATCCCACTGACTTCCTCGCCCAGTCAGCCGCCGTCGACCAGTTGTCGCGGGCTCAGTCGGCCGACATCCGCCGATCGCAGACCGCGCAGCTGCGACTCGCGCAGGCCGAGGCGCAGTTGGCCGACCAGGAGACGCTCGCCCAGGACCAGAGCCAGGAGATGGAAGCCGCCAAGGCCGTCGCGGACGAGCGCCTGCAGCAGGCCGAGGCCGTGCTCGCCGATCTTCAGGAGGAGGAGCGGCGGCGGCTCGCCGAACTGCAGGCTCAGCAGGAACGGGAGGAACGTGCCGCCGCCGCCGCTCTCCAGCCAGCGGCATCGTCCGCCGGGTCGAGCGGCCGCGGCCCCTCAGGCGACTCCGGGCCTGAGCAGTCGGGTGGCGGGTACACCGGTGGGGGCCGAGCGGCCGCGGCCGTGCAGTACGCGCTCGCGCAGCTGGGCGAGCCGTACTCCTTCAGCGCCAACCCACCGAACTCATGGGACTGCTCCAAGCTGACTGCGGCGGCATGGGATGCAGCGGGGGTGGGGCTGACCGCGCTTAGCTACGCACAGTGGGACCAGACGCGACGGGTGCCCGTATCGGAGATTCAGCCAGGCGACTTGGTGTTCTATTTCGGGATGGGGGCGCATCACGTCGCGATCTACGTCGGCAACGCAAGATGGTCAGCGCATCCAACCCCTCCGACGGCGTCGAGCTGATCGACTACCTAGGCCCCTGGTACGGGGAGCGCTTCAGTGGTGTGGGTCGTGTCCTGTGAGGGCGTCGGGCACAATCGCGCCATGACACCCGACCCCGCGGCATTGGACGGCGCGTGTCGACGGCCCTGAGGGTCCTCGTCGTCGATGACGAGGTGCCGTTGACCGCCGTGGTGGGCAGCTACCTCGAACGTGAGGGCTTCGAGGTGGACGTGGCCCACACGGGCCCCGATGCGGTCGAGGCGGCCCGCGACGGCAAGCCGGTGCTGATCATCCTGGACGTGATGCTTCCGGGCTTCGACGGCATCGAGGTGTGCCGCCAGGTGCGCCAGTTCTCTGATGCCTACGTCATCATGCTGACGGCGCGCGAGGAGGAGGTCGACAAGATCCTGGGGCTGTCGATGGGTGCCGACGACTACCTGGTCAAGCCGTTCTCACCGCGCGAGCTCATTGCGCGGGTCAAGGCCATGCTTCGCCGCCCGCGACTGTCCCCCCACGATGGCCCGAGCCGGGTGCTTGAGCTTGGATCACTGACCGTCGACACGGAATCACGCTCCGTCGCGGTGGACGGAGTCGAGATCGCCCTCACCCGCACGGAGTTCGACATCCTGGCCGCCATGATCGAACGACCGCGCGCAGCCTTGACCCGGCGCCAGCTGATCGAGTCGGTGTGGGGCGCGGACTGGTATGGCGACGAGCATGTCGTCGATGTGCACGTCGGCCACCTGCGCACCAAGCTCGGTGACGACGCAGCGGAGCCGAGATTCATCCGGACCGTGCGTGGCGTCGGCTACGGAATGGCGACCTGGTGAAGGAACGCCCGCGCCTGGCCGTTCGCCTGATGCAGGCCCAAGCGCTCGTGATCGGGGTAGGCGGTGTCACACTCATCGTCGCCGCGATACTCGTCGCGCCGCAGCTCTTCCACATCCACCTCATCGACTCCGGCGTCGGCGATCTGGAGGCGCAGGCCCACGCCGAGAGGGCCTTCGCCTCGTCTTTCGCGATATCCGTGGGAGTCGCCGTCATCGCGGCGCTCCTGACCGCAGGAGCCATCTCCGTGTTCCTGGTCCGCCGGGTCTCGCGACCGGTGGAGAGACTGGCCGAGTCCGCGCAGGCCGTTGCCTCCGGCACGTACGACGTGACGGTGCCGGACGCTGCCTTCAGCCGCGAGCTCGACCAGTTGTCCAGCTCCTTCAACGACATGGCCCACCGCCTCGCCGAGACAGAGGTGACGCGTTCTCGGCTGCTGGCCGACCTCGCCCACGAGCTGCGCACGCCACTGGCCACGCTCGAGGCGTACATCGAGGGGATGGAGGATGGCGTCCTGGCGACCGATGCCACGTCCTGGGGCATCATGCTGGCACAGGTCGAACGCCTGCGCCGCCTCGCCAGCGATCTCCGCACCGTGGCCGCGGCAGAGGAGCACGCGCTCGGCCTGCACCTCGAGCCCTGCGACGCGGCGCTCCTTGCCGCGTCGGCGGTCGCTGCCGCTTCTCCCCGTTACCTGGCCAAGGGCGTCAACCTCCGGCTGTCCGAGTCACGCGAGCCCCTGGGCGTCACGGTGGATCCGATTCGCATCGAACAGGTACTCGCCAATCTGCTGGACAACGCCCTGCGCCACACTCCGGCGGGCGGATCGGTGACGGTCGGAGCTCTCCGAAGTGCCGGGGATATCCGCATCGTCGTGTCCGACACCGGGGACGGGCTCACCACGCACCAGCGGTCAATGGTCTTCGAGCGGTTCTACCGCGCCGATCCGTCCCGCCTCAGCGCCGACGGCGGCGGAAGCGGCCTGGGCCTGACCATCGCGCGGGCCATCCTCGTCGACCATGGGGGCGCGATCGAGGTCTCCAGCGCCGGCGCCGGCCTCGGCACCACGTTCACCATCCGGCTGCCCCCGACGCCAGCTGCCCGCGGGACCAAGGAGGCTCTGCCTTCATCAAACGCATACCAAAAGAACAGCCAACCCACATCGTGAGCTGCGGACAATCGCGCTGTACAGCCGTTGCTTCGTCGAATGGGAGTGCGACGAGGGGGTTCCCCTCGCAATACCCATGGTCCGATCCCGACGGCGACGATGGCGCTGGACATTCGGCCTCATCGCGGTGGTCATACTGGCCGCACCAACCCTGACCGCGGCCCCCGTGTCGGCCCATGCGGCTCTGACGTCCATCACGCCCGACGATGGCGCGATTGTGGACGCACCCCCGCGAACGATCGACCTGACGTTCAGCGAGCCCCTGATCACAGGCGCGGCCACTGTCGTGGTGACCGACGATCAGGGTGCGATCGTGCTGCGCGAGCGATCCCGCGTCAACGGGACATCCGTCTCCGTCTCATGGCCCGTCGGCCAGCCGCCGGGTGAATACACCATCGGATACCGCGTGGTCTCGGGCGACGGCCACCCGATCAAGGGCTCCTCCCGTTTCACGCTGCGCGCACCGGAGCCGACGTCGCTGGCGGACGCCAGCCCCCCAGGGCAGCCTGAACCCACGATTCCCGAGGCCCCCGCCGCCGGGGCGGCCACGTCCGCTGCCACGGCTGATCCCCCGGCTACCGAGCCCCCTGGCGATCAGCAGAGCACCATGCCGGTCCTCGGCCTGCTCGCGGGGGTGATCGCGGCGATCGGCGTGGGCATTGTCGTGGTCGTCAGCCGGCGCCGAGCGGAATGAACCCTCAGCGCATGACGACAAGCGCGTCCAGCCGGCGGATAGTCGTCGGGCTCGCCGTGGGGGGGTGTCCCTATGTCGTTCGTCAAGCGGCAGCGGGCTGAGTGGGGGTGTAGGGCTGGTGGTCTCTGATCATGGCGAACAGGACATCGGTCTTGCGTCGGGCGAGGCAGATGAGTGCGGCGTTGTGCTTCTTGCCCTCGGCTCTCTTGCGGTCGTAGTACGCCCTCGAGGCGGGGTCGGCTCGCAGCGAGGTGAACGCGGCCATGAAGAGGGCGTTCTTGAGTCGCTTGTTGCCGCCACGGTTGACGTGCTCACCCCTGATGCTGCTGCCGGATCGCTTGGTGACTGGGGCGAGGCCGGCGTAGGCGGCCAGGTGCGCGGCGGTGGGGAACGCGGACACGTCACCGCCGATCTCGGCCAGGAGCCTGGCTGCGATCTTGACGCCGACTCCTGGCATGGACGTCAAGATCCGGGCGAGAGGGTGCGCATCGAGGACCTTCTCCACGTCTCGGGCGATCTCCTTGCGCTGGTCGCGCAGCTGCAAGATCTGCGCCGCGAGGCCAGGCAGGACCCTCGCTGCGGCGGTGGTTCCGGCAACGGTGACGGTCTGCGCGTTCAGCCCGGTCCAGATCTCGTCCGCGAGGCGGGCGTGGACGCGCGGGGCGTGCTTGGCCAGTTCCTTGTCGATCCGTGCCCGACCCATCCTGCGCAGGCCATCCGGGCCGCCGGCCTTGATCATCAGGTGCAGGACGGCGTCGTGAGACACGTTGTCTCCCAGCGCCTTCTCCAGGCTGGGGTGGATCTGGACCAGCAGGCCGCGCAGCCGGTTGACCGCGGACGTGACCTGCGCGGCGAGGTCGTCGTCGTAGCCCAGCAGCATCGCCAGGTCCGCCTGCGCCTCGCTGGGGACGTCCAGTCTCCTGAGCGTATGCGGGACGGTCAGGGCGGCGTTCGCGATCACGAAGGCATCACGTGCATCGGTCTTCGCGTTCCCCGGATGCAGGTCCGCCAAGCGTCGCATCGACAGGCCCGGCAGGTAGGCGGTGTCGATGCCCATCGCCTGTGCGACGGCCACCGGCAGCGCCCCTATCGAATGCAACTGGTCCACCACGACCAGTACGCGTCCCTGCGCGGCCATCTCGGCGAACATGCCGCGCAGGTCGGCCTCGGTGTTCGCGACCTCTCTGTCGACCAGGCGCCTGCCGTCCGGGTCAAGCGCGCAGGCGTGATGAGTCGCCTTGCCGACGTCCAGCCCGATCACGACGTCGTAGTCCATGGTGACCTCCTCGGTCAGATCACCTGGCCAGCATGGCATCAGCACTCGGCAGCCACGTTACGAAGAGACCCACGCGATCGAGGGCCATGTCCCTATCAGCGATCCACCGACACCACCAGGACCGGTGACAACACCCCCCGGATCATCAACGACAGGGGCAGTAAGTCATGCCGGACCCGGCAGCCAGGAGTCCCCACCCGGGGACCACAAGGAAGGTAACGGGGGCTGCCGTCGTAGCGGCGGCAGTCGGGGTCACGGCGTGGATACTTGCCGGCGAACCGAGCATCCCGGGGCTGCCCGATGCCGGGGCGCTGGTCACGCTCGGAAGTCCGGTGCTGCGCTCCCTGACGGCGGCCGCGGGGGTCGTGACCGTCGCGCTGCTGGTCCTTGCCCTGACGGTGGACCCCGTCCGCAAGGGCGGCGTCCTCTCTCACCTCGGGCGCCGGGACAGCGCATTGGCTGCCCGTGCAGCGGGGGCGTGGACCGTGCTGGCGGGGCTGCAGGCCATGTGGGTGTTCGCCGATGTCCTGGCCATGCCCCTTCCCGATGCCTGGGCCCCGCAGATGGTGGCAGCCTTCTGGTGGGACGTGCCGCAGATCCGTAGCCTGCTCCTGATGGCCCTGCTGACGGCCGTGGCAGCGGCCATCGCCTCGGTGAGCACTCGCGTCGTCGGAGTGGGGGCAGCCCTGGTGCTGTCCGGCGCCGCGATCGCGGTACCGACCATCAGTGGACACGCCAGCGCCACAACGGCCCATGCCCTGCTGCTGGCGTCGAGCACCGTGCACGCGCTGGCCGCGTCCATCTGGATCGCGATCGTCGCGGCCCTGTGCCTGGGGGCGACGCGCGGTGAGCCCCAATTGGCTCCCGTCGTTTCACGGCTCGCTCGGGTCGCTGTCGTCGCGGCGCTGCTGCTGGCACTTAGCGGAATCGGGAATGCCGCCGCGCAGCTGAACACGTGGTCCGAGCTGGTGTCCACCACCTATGGCCGCATCGTCCTGCTGAAGGCAGCCGCCCTGGCCGGCGCGGCACTGGCCGGCTACCTCGCCCAACGTGGCCTCCTGCGCGGGAAGCCGCCCCCCGGCAGCCTGCGCCGCCGGTACGCGATCGTCGCCGGCGTGGAGGCCCTCGCCCTGACCATCGCCTTCGGCGCAGGCTCGGCGCTGGCCACGAGCGCGCCACCGCGCACCCCCGTCGACCTGCCCACCCTCGCGGAAACCCTCGCGGGCTTCGCCTTCCCTCCGCCCCCGACCTTCGTGAACGTCGTTCTGACCATTCGCCTCGACCCCATCTTCCTGCTCGCCGGGCTCACGGCCGGCACCCTCTACCTGGTCGGTGTCGCGCGCCTGCGGCGCCGCGGTGACGCATGGCCGTGGGGCCGCACGATCAGCTGGCTGCTGGGTATCGGTTCATTCCTCTGGGCCACCAATGCCGGCATAGCGGCGTACGCCAACATCGCCGCGGGCCTGCACATGGGACAGCACATGGCGCTGACCATGCTGATCCCGATCCTGCTCGTCATGGGGGCCCCGGCCACTCTTGCCCTGCGGGCGCTGCGTCCACGCAGCGGCGTGGGCTGGGGGCCTCGCGAATGGCTCGTCTACGTACTCCACTGCCCGGTGGCCGTGGTCCTCACGAACCCGCTGGTCGTGATGGTGCTGTACTTCGCCGGGCTCTACGGCCTGTACCTGTCGGGCCTGTTCGGGACCCTGATGGGATCGCACGTCGGGCACGTGGCGATGCAGACCCACTTCGTGCTCTCGGGCTACCTCTTCTACTGGATCCTCATCGGCATCGACCCGAGGCCCCGGCTCCTGCCCTACTGGCAGCGGTTCATGCTCCTGGTCATCTCCTCGGCTCTGCACGGCTTCTTCGCCGTGATCATCATGATGAGCGAGGTCCCCGTTGCCGCGGAATGGTTCTCCGCGGTCCAGCCCCCTTGGGTCACCGACCTGCTCCAGGACACCGTTCTGGGCGGCCAGGCCGCGTGGGCGATCGGGGAGTTCCCGCTCCTGATCGTCGCGATCGCACTGGCGGTCCAATGGGGGCGCAGCGACGAGCGAGATGCCCGTCGCATGGACCGGCAGGCCGACCGTGACGGCGGGCAGGAACTGGCCTCCTACAACGCCTACCTCGCCCAGCTCCACGAACGGGACATCAGGCCTGCTCCGCCGTCCGATCCGGAGGTCCGTCGGTGACGCGGAGTCCCCTCGTCCGCCTCCTCGTGGGCGGGCTCGTCCTCGCGACATTCGCTGCGCTTCCGAGCGGCGTCGCGCCCGCCGCCGGCGATGACCACGACTCCCCCGCCCAGCAGGAGGGCGGAGGTGCCCTGCCCGGAGCAAAGGCCCCCGGCGCCGACAGCGGTGCCGCCCCGACAGCCGACGCCGCCCCCGCCGTCACCGCCACCTTCGTCGACGACTACTCGCGGGCGTGGAGACGGGTGGAGAGAGGGAAGCTGAAGATCCGGTCCCTGGGCGAGGACCTCGTGGCCGCCCGTCAGGTGATCGTCTCCTCCTCCAGTGACTACGCCCTGGCGATCCGCGTCCGCAACCGCGCCAGCGCCCAGCTTGTCGACGCCCAGGACCAGTTCACGCAGGCCGTGAGGGACCTCTACATCAGCGGTACCACGGACGTCGACGTGATCCTCGGCGTCCTGAGGAGCCAACCGGACGACGTGCTGCGCACCATCGATTCCGTTGTCTACCTGCGCTCGGCTACCGGGACGGAGGCGGCGGACTTCGCGACGGCTGAGGTCGCCGTGGTCGAGTCATCCAGCGCCACCTCCGCGGTGCTGATCCGCGTCGAAGACGACCGAAAGCGCGTGTCCACGATCGCCGGCGCTCTCTCCCGAACGAAGAAGCAGCTCAAGCGCGATCAGGAGGAACTGCAGTCGCTCGTGGCCGTCGCCGCCCCCCAGACGGTGGTCGGCCCATCGGGCTGCCCCACCGCGGTCCTCGCCGGCACGATTCCTCCCGACGTCGACATCACTCGACTCTGCCGGCGCGCGGTCCGGAACGCCCCCACACCCCAAGCGGCCTTCGCCATCAAGTGGGCGCTGGTCAGGCTCGGAGCGCCCTACGCCTGCGACGGCATCGGGAGGCTCGAGGCCTGGCGCTACGACTGCTCCTCGTACGTGTCACGGGCCTACGCGGAAGGTGCCGGGCTCAAGACCGCAGGCGACGATTGGGCGCCCTCAACACGCAACATGGTCCCCTGGGACGGGGCCTCCCTCGACCCCCACTACGCCGTCATTCCGCCTCAGATGCTCCAACCCGGCGACCTCGTGCTCTACGACACCTGCCCGACGGGTGAAACCTGCACGTACCGGCACGTGGCGATGTATCTGGGCGCGGCGCAGGACGGCGGGCAGCCTCTGATGGCGCAGACCAACGCGTGCGGCAGCGTCGCCCACGTCGCCCCCTTCCCGGGGACGGACGTGCCCAACTTCCTCGGTGTCCGTCGGTCATACTCCTGGGCGGTGAGAAGGTGGTCGGCAACATCAACCCTCCCCCCGCCGCCGACCCGAAAGCGAACCGCCCCGGCAAGCCCCGCCCGAACCGAAAGGCCACCGCGAACGTTGCCGCGGCCACCGGCTAGCTAGCCCTGCTGCTTTCGGCGGCGCGCCGAGGTCACCACAGCGGCACCCACCGCCGCAACGGCGATAGCCACGAGGGCGAACTCCACCTGCGATCCGATGCGTGCGGCGATCGTGCCACCGTCGGGAACCGCGACCTCGGCCCGCAGCACGCCGCTGTCGCCATCAGCGAGCGTGGACCTGAGCGATCCGTCAGTGTCGACGACCGCGCTGATGCCGCTCGTCGCTGCCACCAGCACGGGGATGCCGAACTCCACCGCTCGCAGGCGGGACATGTTCACCTGCTGGCCGAGCTGGCTGGTCCCCCCGTATGTCGCGTTGTTCGTCTGCACCACCAGGATCCGGCCGCCGGACGCCACGGTGTCACGGACGATGGAGTCGTACGCGACCTCGAAGCAGATGACGACGCCGAGATCGACGTTCCCGACGCGGACGACACCGGGGACCGTTCCGGCGACGAAGTCACGCGGCACCAAAGCGAGCCGGTCGATGAACCGGCCCAGGATGTCTCGGAAAGGGACGTACTCCCCGAAGGGCACTGGGTGCTGCTTCACGTATGTGGCGCCTGGCCCGGACACCGGGCTCCACAGCACCCCCGTGTTGGCCACACGGTCCGACCCGTCGGAGGCGGCCACCACCGCTCCCACGAGAACGGGAACGCCCACAGCACGCACGGCACCGGCGATGTCGTCGTACGCCTGCGGATCCGCGAAAGGGTCGATGTCGGTGGAGTTCTCCGGCCAGATCACGAGGTCCGGTGGGGCACCTTCCAGGGCGAGCCGTCGAGTCTGGGCCACGTGACTGGCCAGCACCGCACGACGCTCCCCCATCGCGGACAGGCCCACCCCCGGCGTCCCGCCCTGAATGATGGCCACCTGCAACGAGTCCTGCGGCGCGGCCGGCGACCCGATGCCGGGCGCCGCCGAGGCCGACAGCGCCACCACGACCAGGGCGGCCGCCGGGACGACCAGACGACGTCGAGCAGCAGACCCCTGACCGGCCACGACCAGCCCGTACCCGAGCGTCGTGCCCAGCGCCGCGGCGATCAGTCCCAGGCCCGCCGCCCCCAGAACCCCCGCAGCAGGCAGAAGGGGGCCGTCGACCTGGGCGTACGCGATCCGACCCCAGGGGAAGCCACCCAGCGGCACGGAGCCCCTTAGCGCCTCACTCGCCACCCATAGGGCCGGCACAAGCACCGGCCATGCGCTCAGCCTCTGGACTAACGCCTGCGCTGTGAACAGAAGTGCCCACCAGCTCGCGCACAGGAGCGTCAGGGCTATCCAGGCATCGGTACCGACGACAGTCATCCACGACAGCAGCGGCGCGAAGAAGCCGACCCCCGCCAGCAGTCCCAAGACGGCCGCGCAGCGAAGCGAGGCACGGAACGTCGCCACGGTGCCCAATGCCACGCTGATGATCGCCGCCCACCACCAACCGACAGGGGGAAACGCCGCCGCCATGAAGAGGCCCGACATGAGCGCCAGGGCCCAGCGCACGAGTCCATTCGGCCATCCCGCAGAGGGGGATTCGCTTGCGATCATTACCCGACGACGCGGCCAGCGCCGCTGTACCGCTCCCCGTACCACGGCCCCTTGTAGTCGATGATCTCCACGCCGTCTGACGGGTTCGATGCACTCACCATCTTGCCGTTCCCGATGTACATCGCCACGTGGTGAGCGCCGCTGCCGAAGTAGAAGACGAGATCCCCCGGTTGAAGCTCGGAGTCGGAGATCCGGCGGACCTGGGAGAACTGCGAGTAGGAGTAGTGGGCCAGCGACACTCCGGCCTGCCGCCATGCGGCCATCGTCAGGCCCGAGCAGTCGAACGAGCTGGGGCCGGCAGCGGCGGCCACGTACGACTTGCCCACCTGCGACAGGGCGTACTGGACGGCGGCCGCCGCGCGTCCGCCTCCCGAGTACCCGCCGCCGGCCGCATCCGCTCCGCCTGAATCCGATCCGCCGCCCGAGCTGCTGGCCACGGCCGCGGAGGCCTGCTGCGCTGCGGCGATGGACTGCTCCCGCTGCTGGGCCTCCAGGGCGGCCAGTCGTTGACGCTCGGCCTCCTGCAGCGAGTCCAGCACGGTCTGCGCCGCCGCGAGCCGTTCGTCCGCCTCGCCCTTCGCGGCATCCATGTCGTCGCGGAAGCTCTTGGCGATGGCCTCCTGGTCGACCAGCTGTGCCTCGCTCTGGGCGAGTCGAAGCTGTGCCGTCCGCGTCTTGCGCAGGCTGGCAGCCTGGGATTGGGCCACCATGTCGAGCGCCGCCGACTGCGCCAGGAAGTCGGTCGGGTCGTCAGCGAGGAGCACCTGGAGGGAACTGTCGATTCCGCCGGACATGTAGACCCCACGAGCCAAGTCGTTGACCGAGGCCATCGAGACGGCGAGCTCGTCCCTCTCCCGCCGCACCTTGCTCTCGATCCCGGCGAGCCGTTGCTGGGTCTCGCGCAGGCGCCCCTGAGCATCGTTGTAGCGCTCCGTCGCGGACGCCGCACTCATCTGGAGATCGCGCACCTGGGCCTGCACCTCGCGGATGTCGCGAGCCGGGGCAGCCGCGCTCGTCGCGGGCAGGGCGAGTGCCGTGGCGGCGAGGAAGACCACGAACGCAACCCGCCACCAGGGGCGACCTCTGCGCACAGCACTCCCATGCTCGATCGGCATTGATGTCCCCGCGGCCTGGCGCCCCGCGCGCAAACCAACTCGCCCAAGGTTAACAGCGACACTGCGGGCGGCCGTCCCAGCAGCAGGCTGCCCAAGCCACAGGAGCCCCCAGCACCACATCGGGCCAACACGCGGAGAGGGTCGTGCACAACGGCACAGGAGCGCTATCATCGGTTTATGACGATGATAGCGCCAGTGAACGAGACCACTGAGGTAACGTTCGATTCCCCCGCGCGCGACGACGCGGCCCTTGGCGCGGCTGCCGCCCTCTTTCGCGGGTTCGGTGACCCGTCCCGACTCGCAATCGTGTGCCACCTCATCCTCGGCGAGCACAACGTCCGCGACCTGACCGCGCACCTGGGACTGGCCCAGTCGACGGTGTCGGCGCACCTACGCTGCCTTCTGGACTGCGGCATGGTGACCGTGCGGGCTGAGGGCCGCGCCTCGATATACGCCCTCACGGCTGACACGCAGATCCTTGACCTCCTCTCGGCAGCGGAGCGCCTGCTGGCCGCGACCGGCGACGCGGTGACCTTCTGCCCCCGCTACGGCACGCCAGCCCAGCCGTGACCGTCGTCGATCCTGGCCGTGGCGCAACCTCGCCCGCGCTGTCAGTACAGGACCGGGCCAGACTCGGACGACGCGCGCAGCTGCTCGCCGGCGCGTCGGTGTCCTACAACGCGATCGAGGCGATCGTCGCGATCGCTGCCGGTGCCGCAGCGTCCTCCATCGCCCTGATCGGCTTCGGCCTGGACTCAGTCGTCGAGATGTCCACCGGCCTGATCATCTTGTGGCAGTTCCGCCACCGCCTGCCCGAGACGCGCGAACGCGCCGCGCTGCGCGCCATCGCGCTGTCGTTCTTCGCCCTCGCCGCCTACGTGGCATTCGAGTCCGCCCGCGGCCTGCTCACCGGCAGCGACTCCGAGGCGTCGAGCGTCGGGATGATCATCGCGGCCGTGTCTCTCGTGATCATGCCGGTGCTGTCCTGGGCGCAGCGGCGCACCGGGCGCCAACTCGGCTCCCCCACGGTGGTGGCGGACTCCAAGCAGACGCTCGTGTGCACGTACCTGTCCGCCGTCCTCCTCGCCGGCCTGCTGCTCAACGCCACGCTCGGGTGGTGGTGGGCCGACCCTGTGGTCGGCCTGATCATCGCGGCCCTGGCCGTGCGCGAGGGCCTGGAGGCGTGGCGCGGGGACGCCTGCAGTTGTGTCCCGCCTGCCCTTGCCGTGGCCGGCAGCTGCGAGGACGGATGCTCCGATGACGGCTGCGCCGCTGCACCGACAGGCGTGCGCTGATGGGTGCCGGACACAGCCACGGGCCCTCCGTGAGCGCAGGCGGCCAGCACCGCAGCCGCATGCTCGTCGTCCTCGGGCTTACCTCCATCGTGCTGGTGGCCGAGGTGATCGGCGGATTGATCACCGGCAGCCTCGCCCTCCTCGCGGACGCCGGCCACATGTTCACCGACGTCGCCGGGATCACCCTGGCCATCCTCGCCGTCACCTTCGCCTCGCGACCCGCGACGCCCACGCGAACCTTCGGCTACTACCGGCTCGAGATTCTCGCCGCCGTCATCAACGCGGTGCTGCTCTTCGGAGTCGCCGCCTTCATCCTCATCGAGGCATGGCGGCGCTGGACCGAGCCGCCGCAGATCGAAGGCGGCCTCATGCTCGCCTTCGCGTCCGTGGGGCTCGTCGTCAACATCATCGGGCTGCTCCTGCTGCGCAGTGGATCCAACCAGAGTCTCAACGTCAAGGGCGCCTACCTGGAAGTGCTGGGCGACACCCTCGGTTCCGCCGCTGTAATCGTCGCCGCGCTCGTCATCGCGCTCACCGGCTGGCAACGGGCCGACATCGTCGCGTCCGTCCTTGTGGCGCTCATGATCCTGCCTCGCACCTGGATCCTGCTGCGCGAGGCAACCGACGTCCTACTCGAAGCCGTGCCTAAGGGCACCGACCTCGCCGCCATCCGCCAGCACATCCTCGATACTCCCGGCGTCCTCGACGCGCACGACCTGCACGTGTGGACCCTGACCTCCGGAATGCCCGTGCTCTCCGTCCACGTCGTGGTCGATACCGAGGTCCTCGCCGACAACGCCGGCGGACAGATCCTCGACGCGCTCGGGGAATGCCTCGCCCACCACTTCGACGTCGACCACTGCACCTTCCAACTCGAACCCACCGGCCACGCCGACCACGAGCCCGCGAGCCACCACTAACGCCCACGCCGGAACGGCGGGCACGGTGAAGGCCAGGCAGAGCAGATGCACCGGACAACACTCCACCAGCAACGAGCCGCGGGGAGGTTGGTGCGCGATCCACTGCTCGGAACCACCCCAGCAGCGGCACCGATTGCCGGCGCGCATACGCCAGATCTGCGGAGTCGAGGGTGCGGGCTGCGCGGACCTTGGTACGCGGTCCCGAACCAGATAGCGAAGCTCACACTCTGGCGTAACATCGCCCTATGGCAGTGCCAGCAAACACCGGCAATTCAACTGGTTCGAATGGCTGCATCGAAGGGCGCTGGCGATGACCCGCCGGCCCATGCCGCCGGCCGCACGGGGCGCGTTCGCTGCTGAACTCGCTGCCTCGCGGACCGCCTCGACAAGCGAAGCCCGCTGGAATGCGCTGGAGCGGGCACACATATTGAGCCAGCCATGGGCGTGGCCGCACACCAAGACCCACGCCGTCATGCTGGCGGTGGCCTGGCGGGAGCGCAACCGCGCCGAAGCCATGGGTCAGCTCATTCGCCTGGTCGTAGCCGCTCCGGGCAGCGCGCTCGGCAAGTACCCCGAAGGCAACAGCGGGCGCGCGGCCGTCCCCCTGACTCAGCCAATGCCGGTGCCCGCCGATCTCGCGGCCCTGCTCGCGTCGGAGGGCACCGTGTGAGTAATTCAGTGCTGCCGTGACCCGCACCGTCGCCCTCACGAGGGAGCCGAAGGTTGCCGACACCGCCCGGCAAGCCACGCAGCGGCCGATGATCTTTGTCCGCGTGGTCGGGGCTCGCGGGCACTAACAAGCCTGAACCTTCTCGCGCCCCGGATGTTTCGGGTACTGACTAAGTGCTAACCGGTCACCGCTGACACGTCGCGGCCCTCCCGGCCTCAGTCGGAGCTGAGTCCTTGGGCTACTACTCGGGTTGGTTCACCAGTCTCGGTTGAGTCCCGTGTGGTGGTGTACGACGGCCACCGCGTGATCGGTTGTCGTGGGCGAGGCTAGCCGACCTTCGCGGTGCTGGTGTCGGGTTCGTTGATGGCCAGGGGGTCTCCTCCGTCGATGAGGCGCATGCGGGCCTTGGTCAGGGACTCCGCGCTCATGTAGCGGCGGGCGCAGGCCCATTCGTCGTTCTGCTCGGCCAGCACCGCTCCGACCAGCCGGATGACGCTGGGACGATCGGGGAAGATCCCGACGACGTCGGTGCGGCGGCGGATCTCCTTGTTCTGCCGCTCCTGCGGGTTGTTGGATCGGATCTTCGACCAGTGCTCGATCGGGAACGCGGTGAACGCCAGGACGTCGGTCTCCGCCGCCTCCAGCAGCGCGAGGGCCTCGGGGAACTTGCCGTCCAGGGCGGCGCAGAGCTCGCGGTATTGCCGGTGCACGGCGGGGGCGTCGGGCTGCTCGAACACGCTGCGCAGCATCCCGGCGACCATCGGCCAGGCATGCTTGGGCGTCTTGGCCCGCAGGTTGTTCGCGAAATGCGTACGACATCTCTGCCAGCCGGCGCCGGGCAGTGAGGCGGCGATCGCGTCGACCAGGCCCTCGTGGGCGTCGGAGATCACCAGCATCACCCCGGTCAGGCCGCGGGCGACCAGGGACCGGCAGAACGCCAGCCAGCCGGCGCCGTCCTCGGATGTGACCAGGTCCAGCCCGAGGATCTCCCGGGTGCCCTCAGCGTTCACCCCGGTCGCGATCAGCACCGAGGCGTTGACCACGCGGCCGCCCTCGCGGACCTTCATCGTCAACGCGTCCATCCACACGTACGTATACGGGCCGGCGTCCAGCGGCCGGGTCCGGAACGCCTCGACCTCCGCGTCCAGCACCTTCGCCATCCGGGAGACCTGCGACTTGGAGATCCCCTCGATCCCCAGCGCCTGCACCAGGTTCTCCACCCGCCGCGTGGACACCCCCAGCACGTACGACACGGCCACCACGCTGATCAGCGCCTGCTCCGCCCGCCGGCGCCGGTCCAGCAGCCACTCCGGGAAGTAGCTCCCGCTGCGCAGCTTCGGGATCGCCAGCTCGATCGTGCCCGCCCGGGTGTCCCAGTCCCGCTGCCGGTATCCGTTGCGGGAGTTCACCCGCTCCGAGCTGCGTTCGCCGTAGCCGGCGCCGCAGAGCGCATCGACCTCCGCGCCCATCAACTGCGTCACGAACTGCGCCACCATCGCCCGCAGCAGATCAGGGCTCGCCTGATCCAGATACTTGCCCAGCACGCCGGCAGGGTCCATCGTGTCCTCAACGGCCATCGCGTTGCCTCCTTCATCCGAGTCCTTTGGCGAGAACTCATTGAGGATCACGCGATGGCCGTCCTACGTCACGACGCCACGCCCACGAGCTGCAGCCCCGTACACCACTCCCCGGGACTCAACTTCCGGAGAACACGCACACCCGCACAGCGACCAGACCATCACACGCGGATCAGGCCCTCAGGCCATCACCCATCGGTGGATTGAGGTTAAAGCGGGTCGAAGGAAGCCGTCCACTCCAATGTCACGATTGGCAGTGCCAGACCGCGGCCCGGCGTCAACGAGTCCTATTCCAGTCTGACCTGGCCCGACAGGCTCTGACCAAGCGCCTCGATAGCCCGACCTGTTCAGCAGCGCACCGCCGTAACTCCGGGTCCCGGAGCCTGCGAGGTGCTACCCGTGCCTGAACTTCCTGAGGTCGAGGTCGTGAGCCGTGGACTCGACGATCATGTCCGTGGCCGGACGATCGCCTCGGCCACTATTCTGCATCCGCGTGCGGCCCGCCGTCATGTGGGCGGTACGGAGGATTTGTCCGCACGGATGGTCGGGGCGACGATCACGGGGACCGCCCGCCGCGGCAAGTACCTGTGGCTGATCCTGGACGGCGAGGACGCGCTGCTGGCTCACCTGGGGATGAGCGGGCAGATGCTCATCACGTCCCCTGATTTCCCAGTCGCTGCTCACGAGCGGGCGCGGTTCACCTTCACC
>JAUHZW010000282.1 GCA_030425745.1 Actinomycetes bacterium | reverse complement strand
AAGACGACGAGATCGATGATGCCGCCGCCCATGACCTCATTACCGTCCTCGTCCGTCATCGGAACGAGCACGGGGTACTCGGCCTCGATGCGGCCGCCGCCAAGTTCCGGGGAGGTCAGCACGCGGATCGCGGCTTCGGCCACCGCCGCCACAGACAGGTCCGTTCCCGCGCAGACCACCCGGGCCATCTGCTCCCCCGCCGCCGAGTCGACGACTCGGTCGGGGTGACGCAGGAGCAGAAGCTGAACGGCGTGATGAACCGCAGTGCCGAAGACCCGTCCGGACTTCACCTCCATGGCGAAGTCACCTGCTCGCGTCTCATCCATGGGTGCCTCAGCAGCGACGTCGCCCGTCGTGACCTCACGCTCCGCCCCATCGTCCGGATCATCGATCGAGAGGTCGGCATCGGTCGACGTGGGCCGGTAGACGTGCTTCTCATACCGGGAGCCCGTGCGCGTGGGTCGCACGGAGACGTCGATGCGGGACGGCGTCGGGGTCCACTCCGTCAACGGTTCGGGAACTACCTCGCTCACGTCCTCGCGCGGAACGACCACCTCGATCCGGATGGTGGCGTCGACCAGCGTCGCGGGCACCACGGTGGCGTCCTCACCTTCCGGCACGAGAGCCCGCAGTCGGGCGACGAAGGTGTCATCGAGTCTGCCGCCCTTGGGCTTCGCACCCTTCGACCACCAGGCTCTGACGGCCGCGTCCAAGTCCCACTCTGCGTCGCCCTCGGAATTCTTGCCACGGGGAGGTTCTTGGACATGAATGACCGTTGCGGTGTTCTCCGCCCGGGTGAGCGCGACATAGAGAAGGCGATCGCCCTCCTCGGCCTTGCGGCGCTCGAGTTCGTCCTTCACTGAGTCCGCGTCGAGCCCGGTACCCGCGGCAATCCACGACTTGGTCTTCTCCACACGTCCCTTGAGCACGTCAGCCGGGTTCGTGGGCCACAGCAGCGAGACCGAGTCCGATCGAGGGGGGTCCTCCAGACCGGTGAGGATCACGTTCGGGAACTCCAGACCCTTGGCGTTGTGGATCGTCGTGATGGTCACGGCGTCCCGCCGCTCACCCCCGGTCGCCGGACGCGTCCGATCCTCGGCTCCCGCATCACCCCCATCGACGACGGAGGCGAGGAACTCCCTGAGCCCCTGCCCTTCGCTCTCGCTGAAGCGCTCGGCTTCGTCGATGACGAATCTCAGATCGGCGAACAGCTCGTCGGCGAGGTCCCGTCGGCGCTGGGCCAGCGCCCGGATGACGCCCCAAGCGTCGATGCTCCTCAGCACCGACCAAACGGCGTCGGCGGCTGAGCCCATCGAGATTGAGGGGATGGCGTCCAAGCGGTTGAGCAGGTTGGTTAGTTGAGCTGATCGCTGCTCCGTGGGCCGATCGAGTTCGGCCAGAGTCGCGAGATCAACTCCGAACCACGGTGACGCCAAAGCAGCACCCCGGTCGAGTGACTGTCGGCCCGCGCACCAGCGCAGAAGAGACACCAGACCTCGGGCGCCTGGCGTGTCCCACGCCTGTTCGGCCGACTGGACGAGGTACGGCAGCCCTCTGCTGGCCAGTTCCTGCCGCAGTGCCGGCCAGGAGGTGCGCGCTCGACTCAGGACGGCGATGTCACCCAAGCCGATCCCCTGCTGATGGAGATCGGCGATCCGATCACACACCAGACGCGCGGCTTCGCGTCGCCTTTCGGGCGCGCTCCTCGCACCGGCTCCGACCTGCACGGTCACGGCAGGCACGCCACTCTCCAAAGGCCGTCGGTGGGCCGTCGACTCAGGCGCGGACACTCCCGCCACGTCGACGGGTGCAGCGAAGATGGCATTCAGCGCCGCAGTCAGATCCAGCTCATGACGGAACGTCACACTCAGGCTGGCCAAGCGGGTCGGGTCCTGGGCCTGGAGTCGCTCGACAAAGAGTGCGGGCTGCGCGCCACGGAAACCGTAGATCGACTGACGAGCATCGCCCACCACCACGACCGGGACGCCCAGTGCCTCGAACGCCTGCAGGAGCGTGTGCTGCAGCGGATCGTTGTCCTGAACCTCGTCGACGATCAGCAGGTCCAACGGACTGGCCTCCGGTGAGGTGTCGCCCAACGACTGCGCGGCCAGCGCGATGAGGTCGTCGAATGCCAGCCGACCCCGGGTCGTGCGGTCCGTGTGGGCGTCCCGACCCAATTCGAGGGCGAGATCGAGCAGGCGTGCGGTAGCGAACTGCCGTGAATCCGCGGCCTTGATGCGCTTGGACAGTGCGACCACCGGGCGCGCCAGCGAATCCTCCAGCGATGTGGGGGGAGTCAGCTCCAGCTCGTCGCCCGCATTCACAAAGCTGTATTCCGCCGCATCGCATTGCAGGGTCAGCGCACTCCTGCGATTGATCGTCGTGCCTATGAACGTGTCGATGACCGACCACAGGTCCGGCCGAGACTCCGCCAACAGGACGGCCGCCAGGAACGCCGGCAGATGGCGCTCGCGGGTCGGTGTCGTGCTCAGGCGCCAGCCTTCGTAGTAGAAGCCGCGAACCAGCATCGGCAGCTGCGCCCCGAGATGGACCGCGTTCTCCGGCCCGATGCGGTCGCGCAGCACCTGGAGGGTCGCCCGCAGCATCAGGTAGGCGCGCTGTCTGTCCTCGGTTCCCAGCTCCTCCATCAGCCGCTTCAGCCAGAGATTGGTCTCCTGAATGGTGGTGTCGAAGACCGGCAGCCCTGCCACGCTCATCGCTGACCTCCGTGCGGGAAAGTCGCGACCATGGCCCGACGCCGGCCCGGCCGCACTGATC
>JAUHZW010000013.1 GCA_030425745.1 Actinomycetes bacterium | reverse complement strand
CGTCTGTCTCGCGGAGGACGTCGTCCCCATGCCCGACGGGCTGTCCTTCCCGCTCGCTGCGATCGGCACCGACGCCGGGATGACCTCCTACCACGCACTCGTCACCCGTGGTGAGGCCAAGGCCGGGATGAAGGTCGGCATCATCGGGCTCGGCGGCCTCGGGCAGATCGGTGCCCGCGTCGCCGTCGTGCTCGGGTGTGAGGTGCACGTCGCCGAGGTGAACGAGGCCGTGTGGCCCATGGCCCGGGAGATCGGAGCGCAGTCCGTCGTCGCCGACGTGCTCGAGTGGCAGGGACAGGACTTCGACCTCATCGTCGACTACGCCGGCTACGGGACGACGACGGCCAACGCGGTGAAGGCGCTTCGCAAGCAGGGCCGGGTTGTGCTGGTGGGCATGGCGCGCATGGAGATCCCGCTGCAGACCATGGACATGATCCACCGCCAGGCCGAGATCCGTGGATCGTCCGGCGGCACCAAGGAAGACATCGCCGCGGTCTATGAACTGCTGGCCTCCGGGGAGGTGAGCCCCGTGATCACGATGATCGACTTCGATGACATTCCCACCGGGCTCGACGATCTGCAGCACCACCGGATGACCGGGCGCCTGGTCGCGCAGATCTGAGCAGGGTCGCGTCAGTCGTGGCGTGGATCCACGGCAATGCGCCACGGAGGCCTCGGAGCGATGTCGAGCAGGCACGGCTCGGTGCGCCCGTCGACGCAGGCCGCGAAGTCTGCAAGGGCGCCCTCGTCGAGCGGTGGCACCGGACGTTGCCGCAGATCGGCGATGAATCCGAAAGTCATGGCGGCCAGGGCCGCGCCGGCGACCCAGCGCCGGTATCGCGGAGACGGTGGCCCAGATGCGGTGCCCAGCGCCATCACGACGACGATGACGGCCGCCGCCGTCAGGAGCACGAAGTAGCGTCCACCCTCGAAGGGTGCGTGAAGGGAGCCGACCTCCGGCGCCGCGTAGGTGCCGAGCCAGGCATACAGCAGACCGGAGGCGAGCAGGGGGAGTCCGGGTCCCTTGGGCCGTGATGCGGCGAGGACGCCGACCACTGCCAGAAGGATCATGGCCAAGAGCAACAGGCCCACTCGGGTATCAGGACTCCAGAAGGCTTCGGTGCCGGTGTTGCCGAGAAGCAGCACGGCGCCCGACTTCTTCATCACCAACTGCCCCACGTCGAGGAGGCTCGCTGAGTTTCCGGGCTGCCGGTTGCTGGCCACCAGAACGGCGACCTCGAGAACCGCGAGCGCGCCGAGGGTGAGCAGGTTGACCACCCGGCGTCGGCTCCTGTCTGTGATCGTCATCCAGACAGCGACCGGGAGGACGAGGAGCGTCGTCAGCGAAGTAAGCCCGGCGATGATGACGTACGCGATCTCCGCATAGCGTCCCCAGGACGTACGGGGTGGCCCCGCGGCTATGACAAGCGCGACGGACAGGGGCAGCCAGATGTAGACGGTGAGCAGGCCCAACGCCGCCTCGAACGTCCCCGGCAGCAGGATCAGGAGCGCGAAGGCGAGCACCTGATAGCGGTAGCGACCGAACAGGGGCCGCATCCGCTGCTGGAGCACCACACTGACCGCCAGGGCCGTCAACAGGGATGCCGTCAGGTAGTTGGCCTGCGGGAACGCGGTCACGGGAAGCTGGCTCAGCGGATATGCGGCCATACGCTCGATGAGCCAGATCTGACCGTTGTACACGGATGTCAGACTCCACCCGTGGTTCAGGGCGTCCTGCAGGAAGACGGATCCGTCTTCCGCATAGACAAAGGGTGCTGTGAGGGCTGCGAGGTTGCGCACCACGAGGATGAGGAACCCTGCGAGGACGATTCCGCCTGAGATGGCCCAGCGTCTTGAGTCGCCCTCGAGCCCCGCAGCTGACATGCGCAGATCGTAGGGCCGAGACTCCCCGGTGGCGGGCGCGCAGTTCGGGAGGAAGGTTTGCCGACGCCGTCACACGACTTCGCAGTGGCCCCGAGAGGATTCGAACCTCCGACACAAGGTTTAGGAAACCTCTGCTCTATCCCCTGAGCTACGGGGCCGGGGGATGCGACAACGTCGCAGTCGAAGACCGAGTCTAGGGCTCTGCCGCCCCTACTGGATCTGATGGTCGGCGGCTGACCGCGCGGGAGTTCTCTGACGAGCCTGAACTCCCTGGTTCCCTTGCGTCTCTTGCGGGGACACCCCGCATGACGAACCGCTAGAGGACTCGTCATGGCGGGGCGCCTGCCTGCTACTGCATCGTGCAGTACGGGAGATCCTGATGCCCCGGGACGGAGTCGGGTGAACCGACCTTGACCTTGTAGACGTTCGGGACCACGGCATTGCCGCCCAGCCCCTCGACCGTCTTCTTCTGGACCTTCAGGGTCATGTTCACGGTGTCCTTTTGGGTGCCCGGGTAGCAGAAGCTGTCGGGGGACAGGGTGGCCATCGGGACGTAACCGGGGTTGCCGGACTCCCAGGGCGCCTGCACCTGCAGCGACATACCATCGGTGTAGTCCGTCGGGATCGTGAAGGACACCTTGCCGTTCTTGACGACCTTGGCCTTGCCCTTCCAGTTGTGGGCGAGGTCGCCTCCCGGGCTCGACTGCACGACGGAGTAGGGGGTGATGGTCATGCCATTGCCGCCCTTGACGGTGAGGTTCACGGTCGTCATGTTCGAGTCGGCTGCCTGAACGGCGGAGTCGGTCGCGGCCATCGCCGCAGGAGCGGCGAGGAGGGCTGTCGTTGCCAGTGCAGCAGCGCCCAGTCCACCGGCCAGTCGCGTTGAGATCTTCATGGTTCTCTCCGATCTGTGGTGGTCCTTCGGCGAGGGCCTTCGCCCCGTCACCTCATGTGCTACCCACGGATGGACGCTTCAAACATGGACGGCGAGAAGCGTCGGATGGGTGGCGGGCCGCTGCCTCTGTGATCTCAGAACTTCCGGAACGAACGCCAGATGCCTGCCGGATAGCTTCCGGCGACGCGGTTGCCCTGCAGCACCGTGAGTGAGCCGTCGTCCTCCTCGCGAGTCCACGCGACGGCTCGGTCGAGGGTCTCGAGGAACGGGTGGGTCTCACAGTGGGGGCAGGCCTCGCGGCTGGTGATCACGGTGCCGCAGGTCGCATGCAGGTAGCCGGACTCGTAGGTGTCCATCTCGCCATCTGCGCGCAGGACGACAACGGCCATGGCCTCCATGCTGCCACCAACCGATACCGTGCGTGCGTGACTCCTGAGGACTCCGTGCTGGCGGCATGCGACGCCGCGCTCGATGACCGCGACATCGTCACCGACCCGGACATCCTCGGCTCCTACACCCGTGATCGCTCCACCGGATCAGATGCCGGAGAACCATTCGCCGTCGTGTTCCCGCGCTCTGCGGAGCAGGTGTCGGCCGTGATGCAGGCCGCGCATGCGAACCGGGTGCCCGTCGTGCCCCGCGGCGCGGGATCCGGGCTCTCCGGAGGCAGCAACGCCATCGACGGCTCACTGGTCGTGTGTGTCGAGCGCATGCGCGACGTGCTGGAGGTGAATGGCACCGACGGCTACGTCGAGACGCAGCCGGGCATCATGAACACCGAGCTCCGCGAGCATGTTGCGAAGAGTGGCCTGTGGTACGCGCCGGACCCGGCATCGAAGGACTTCTGCTCGATCGGCGGCAACGTCAACACCAACGCCGGTGGCCTGTGCTGCGTGAAGTACGGCGTCACTCGAGATGCGGTGATCGGGCTCGAGGTGGTGCTCGCCGACGGACGCATCACCCGACTCGGTCGGCGCACCATCAAGGGCGTCGCCGGTTATGACCTCGCGGGGATGATGGTCGGCTCGGAGGGCACGCTCGGCATCGTCACCATGGCCCGTCTGCGGCTGCGTCCCCTGCCGCCCCCGGCCATCACGTCCGTCGCGGTGTTCGACGACGTCGCCGCGGCCGGGCGTGCCACGGCGGCGATCATGTCCGAGCTCACTCCGTCGATGCTTGAGCTCATGGACCAGCAGACCATCCGCGTGGTGGAGAACTGGCGGCCGATGGGCCTCGATGTCACGGCCGGGGCGCTGCTCGTCGCCCAGACCGACTCGGGGCTCGGTGCGGCGGCTGATGCCGATCGCCTCATCCAGATCTGCGAGGTCAACGGCGCCACGGAGGCCTACCGAGCTGAGACGGAGGAGGAGTCCGAGATGCTCCTCGGCGCCCGTCGCATGGCGATCCTGGCGATGGAGGACACCGGCGACTGGCTGCTCGACGACGTCGCCGTGCCCCGGTCGCGTCTGGCCGAGGCGATGGTGCGCATCCAGGACGTCGCCGCTGAGCACGACGTCACCATCTGCACTTTCGGGCATGCCGGCGACGGCAACCTCCACCCGACCATCATCACCGAGCGGGGCGACGAGGCCGCGGCCGCGCGGGCGCTTCGAGCCTTCGACGGCATCCTTGATGTGGCGCTGGCCTGCGGCGGGACGATCACCGGCGAGCACGGCGTCGGCAACCTCAAGCAGCACGCGCTGGCCGAGGAACTCGATGATGTGGCTGCCAGCCTGCACACCCGGATCAAGGCGGCATGGGATCCCGAGAACATCCTGAATCCCGGCAAGTCCCTGCCGCGCTGGTGACCAGAGCGATAGCGTCGCTCCATGCCTCGATTCCTCCTCGGCTGGCTCCTCGGCCTCGGCGGCAACGCGATCGGTCTGCTCATCGCGTGGCTGCTGCTCGGTGACTCCTTCCGTATCGACGGACCCATCGCCTTCATCATCAGCGTCGTCGTCTTCGCGATCCTCAGCGCCCTCTCCACGTGGGCCGTGCTCAAGGGGCTCAACGCAAAGGCCACGTCGATGGTTCCGCTCGCCGGCCTGATCTCCACCTTCCTCGCGCTGCTGGTCACCACCCTCATCACCAGTGGCCTGTCCATCAGCGGCTGGGGCTGGGTGTGGGGCACGGTCATCGTCTGGATCGCCGGCATGGCCATCTGGGTAATCCCCGGGCCGTGGCGTGACTACCGCAAGCCACGCCTCGAAGCGAAGTAGAACACCGGTCGAGCCCGCGCGCCTGTCGGGGCGCCCCCTCCGCGACGCCTAGAGTCGAGACGTACCGTCGATCCCGGAGGCGCCCGTGTCCATCCTGCTGTGGTTCCTGCAGCTCGTCCTGGCGGTCATCTTCCTGCTCGCGGGCGCAGTCAAGGCCTTCCAGTCCTACGACACCCTCGCGCAGCGGATGCCGTGGGTGGAGGACTACTCACCGAACACTGTACGGATCATCGGCGCACTGGAGATCCTCGGTGCGCTCGGGCTGATCCTGCCCGCGGCCCTGGGTGTGCTCCCGATCCTCGTCCCCGTGGCGGCTCTGGGGCTGGCCGTGATCATGGTCTTGGCTTTCCTGCGGCACATGGCCCGCGGTGAGAACGGGCAGATGGGCTTCACCGCGGTGCTGTTCGCTCTGCTGCTGCTCGTCGCCGTGGGTCGCTTCCTCTTCGCTCCGCTGTAGTGCCAGGTGGCCCGGGCCTCGGCACCGGGCGCGGGTTGAGCACGGTTCGTGTCTCGTGTCTACGAACGACGACCTCCTGGCGGCACGCGCCTCGATGCTGCGGCAGTCGTGGCGTGACCGGGCGGCCGAAATGCGCCCCGACTGCCGCAGCATCGGGGTCAGTCCCCTCGGGCCAGAGCCTCCAAGGCTCCCAGCAGTCGGGCGCGCAGAGGGGCGGTCCGCTCCATCATCCGGCGCTGCTCGTCGGCGTATTCACGTCGCCCGTCCGGCGTCTCGACCCTGATGGGCGCCAGACCGAACGGGGTGACGTCGTAGGGCGAGGCGCGCATGTCGAGCTCGCGGGCGAGGGCCGCATTGCGGAAGCACGCGAGGACGAGGTCGGACGGCACGAAGGGCGAGTGCCAGAACGCATACTTGTAGAGGTCCATCGCGGCATGCAGGCAGCCGGGCTGCTCGTTCTCTGGTTGAGCGTCGCGGGTCGGGGTCGTCGCATTGAGCGGGACGGCATCCGGGGTGAAGAACCGGAAGGCGTCGATGTGCGTGCAGCGCAGGCCGATCTCATCGACCGTCGCGGCGATCTCGTCCGGGGAGAGGCGCAGCGGCAGATAGGTGTGCCGCACCTCGTCCTGGGTGAGGCGGTAGGTCATGGCCCACTCGTGCAGGGCGAAGCACCCGATGCCCGGCGGGCGGCCCGCCGTGCCGCGGAGGATGCGGACCGTGGTGTCGAGTCGGGCACGTCGCGCGTCGAGCCATGCCGGATCGAGCATGACCAGCCCGTCGACCTCCCGGTAGCCGGTCAGACTCAGGTAGTCCTTGGCCCTGGAGCCGGTCAGGGCGAAGCCGGTCCCGGCGTGCCACGTCGCAAGCTTGTTGGGGGAGTACGGGTAGTACTCGAAGAGGAAGTCCTCGACGGCGTTCTTCTGGCCGCGTTCGCGGCGGGTGAGGCGTTCCTCGATGAGCGGCGTCACCTGATCCCGGTGGGCCTGCGCGCGAGGCAGCCACTCGTCCTCCTCGAGGACGGTGAGCTGCTCGATGGTCGTGCTACTCGACACGGGCCAGCCCCATGCGGGCGCAGCCATCGACCAGGGCGTGGAGACCGAAGGCGTCGACGGGTCCGAGTGTTCCGGCCCCCCTGGCCTGTCCGGTGACCAGCATGGCTGCGGCCCAGGCGAGGAGCTCGGCGGTGAGGTCGTAGGGCCCCGGCCCCTCGACGACAGCCCGGGACAGTTCGCGCCCCACTCCGTCCTTCGTGCGGGCGACGACGAGGGTGCGAGCCTTGGCGCGGTCCTCGGCGGAGGGCCCGGTGCCCGTCTCGTCGGGGATGACTCGGCCCGTGCCGGCACGGAGCGCGGCACCGACGCCCGGCACTCGAGAGGCCGTGGACATCACCGTCCCGATCCCGTGGGCGGCCTTGGTCCAGCGCCCGGCCCATCCGAGCCCGACGCTCACATCGCGCACCTGTGGATCGAAGCGGGGGAGGGTGAAGTGCTCGCTCCCGCCGACCGGGAGTGCGTCGCGCTGTTTGCCGTTGACGTCGAAGCTGATCACCGAGCCGGCCTGACCGGTCAGCACGCCGTTGCGTCGGGAGAACACGGGCGCGTCGAGCATCCCGGCCACGCTCGCCCGGGTTCCTGAACTCATGCCCATGCCGCCCCGGACGAAGTAGCCGATCTCGACGACGGTGGGTGCGCGGCCCGCGGCCTGCGCGTCCTCGATGGCCAGCGCGCCGGCGAGGTTGCCGGGCACGTAGTCGTAGCCGAACGCCGGAAGGAGCCGTGCACCGGTCGCCGCGGCCCGCGGCCCGTCGTCCTCGAAGACCTCACGCAGGAACGCGGGCTCGCCCGTGGAGTCGACGTAGCCGGCCCCCGCGTTGATGGCGGCGTCGACCGCGGGTCGTCCGAGTCGGGCGAACGGGCCGACGGTCGTGACGAGCACATCGTCCGGCGAGGTGACCAGTGCGCGGACGCTGTCGGGATCTGAGGCGTCGGCCACCTGCCACGTCGCGGGCAGGTCGATGGGGCCGAGGCCTGCGAGGTCACCGGTCAGCGCCGCCAGAGCCTCCGGAGAGCGCCCGGCGAGGACCGGTGCCATGCCGGCGCGCACCATCACCTCAGCGGTGAGCCGGCCGGTGTAGCCGGTCGCGCCGAAGCAGATCACGCGCCCTGTCATGGACTGGACGCTACCCAATACCCGTCTCGTCCTACAGTGCTCGCCATGACCTCCTTCTGGCATCCCTTCGCGGACATGTCGGCCGTCAGCGGCCATGAGCTCCTGCTGGAGTCGGGTGACGGCGCCTGGGTGCGCAGCGTCGATGGCCGTGACTTCTACGACGTGACCGCTGGGCTCTGGTACTGCAACGTCGGGCACGGTCGCGCCGAGATCGCCGATGCCGTCGCCCGCCAGCTCACGTCGCTGGCGTCGTACTCCTCGTTCGGCGACCTCGCGACGCCGGTGACCATGGACCTTGCCGATCGCATCGCGGGGATCGCCCCCATGCCCGATGCCAAGGTCTTCTTCACCAGCGGCGGCAGCGACAGCGTGGACACCGCGTTCAAACTGGTTCGCCACTACTGGCAGGTGGTCGGCCAGCCGGAGCGCACGGTGGTCATCACTCGCGACCGGGCGTACCACGGGATGCACTTCGGCGGCACGTCGCTGGCGGGCATTCCAGCGAACCGTCAGGGGTACGGCCCGCTGGAACCGGGCATTGTCAACGTGCCGTGGGATGACGCCGAGGCGCTCGCAGCGACCATCGACGAGATCGGCGCGGATCGCGTCGCTGCGTTCTACTGCGAGCCGGTCATCGGCGCCGGTGGCGTCTACCCGCCGCCCCCCGGCTATCTGGCGAGGGTGCGCGAGATCTGCCGGGAGCGCGGCGTTGAGTTCATCGCTGATGAGGTCAGCACCGGATTCGGCCGGACGGGCCAGTGGTTCGCCTCGGCGGGACTGGATCCGGATCTCGTCCTGACCGCCAAGGGTCTGACGTCCGGCTACGTGCCGATGGGTGCCGTGCTGGTCGGAGAACGGGTCGCTGAGCCGTTCTGGAAGCACGGCGGTCACCTGTGGCGCCACGGATACACCTACTCCGGCCACGCCGGCGCTGCGGCTGCCGCCATGGTGAATCTCGACCTGATCGAGCAGGAGTCGCTCGTCGAGCATGTGTCCTCGCTGGAACTGGCACTGACGGCTGCACTCGTCGATCTGCGTGATCACTCGTGGGTGCGAGAGGTGCGCAGCGGCGTCGGCCTGTTGGCGGCGGTGACGCTCACCCCCGAGGTCCTCGCGGTCTCGTCGTCGATGCCGGAGCTGCTCGCCGCCCTGCGCGAGCGGGGCTTCCTGACCCGGGCCCTGGCCGACGGCTCGCTGCAGATCTCCCCGTCCTTCGTCACGACCCGAGACGAGCTGATGAGCCTGGGGCGGGCGATCGACGAGTCCCTCACCGCGGTGGGGTCGGTCCGAGATGCCCGCAGTTCGGGGTCAGTGCCACTCCTGCCGGACATCACGTCCGACGAGGCAGGAGGCTTCGGCAGTTCTGACGCGCGCCTGCTGGCGGAGGTGCCGCCGCATCACGGCTCGTAGTCCGTTGCGGCCCGTGACCACTCGGACGGCCAGTGACCACTCGGACGGGTAGTGACCACTCGGCTGTCCGGTCGTCAGTCCTTGGTCTGCTGGGCCCGGAGCAGGTCGCGGATCTCGGTGAGCAGTTCGGTGTCCGTCGGGCCCGCCGGCTCCTCCTCGTGCTCCTCCTCGCGGTGCTTGCGCCATGCGTTCATGGGCGCCACGAACACGAAGTACAGCACCACCATCGTCACGAAGAACGTGATGAAGGCGCTGACCAGGGCCCCGAGGTCGATCACGTTGCCGCGGACGATGAAGTCGCGGAATCCCTTGATCATGCGATGGCCTCCGTCCGGGCGGCAGCCGCCCTACGGCCCCGAATCTACTGCGGGCTGTCTACTGCTGCGTGAGCGAGTTCCGACTGTCGGCGTCCGGATGGATGAGGACGGACAGGGGGCCGCGCCGGGCCGCTGCGGTGACGGCGAGGGCGTCCTGCTGCTGCATGGTGATCAGGACGACGGCCTGCGATGAGTAACCGGCTGACCCCGCGGGTTCGGTGACCGTGACGCGGTTGGCGATGATCCGCGCCTCTCCGAGCTCGTCAACCGCCACGAGGTCGACGACATCGCCGGACGACACCGTGCCACCCCCGGCCACGAGCGGCACTGGAACGGTCACATCGCCGGGCCGGCTCACGGGAACCGGGCCCGGCCCCTCGGTGGTGATCCCGGGGGTGCTGGGGCGCATCGCGCTGACCGCAACGATCACCGCAAGGCCGGCCAGCACGGCCGCGATCGGACGCCGATACCGCGACCGAGCACGCCGCAGGAGAGCGCGGGGGTCGCGAGGACGGGACACCCTCGCGACGCTAGGTCATCGGCCCCGGGTCGGTCGAACGGTTGTCCACAGGCTCGGCTGATCGATCAGGAGGTCGAGGAGCCCGTCGAGGTCTTCGACCCGGAGGATGAACCGGAGCCGGACGATCCGCTCGACGAGTTGCCGGACGATCCGCTCGACGAGCTGCCGGACGATCCGCTCGACGAACTGCCGGACGAGCCGCTGGACGAGCTGCTGGAGGATGAGCTGCTGGAGGAGCCGGACCCACTCGACGACGAGCCGGAGCCGCCGTTGGTGCGGGAGTCGGTGCGGTAGAAGCCCGAGCCCTTGAAGTGGACACCGACCCCGGAGAAGAGCTTGCGCACCGTGTCCTTGCCGCACACCGGGCACTCGGTGAGGGTGGGATCGGTCATCTTCTGCTGCACCTCGTGCGTGGCGTCGCAGGTCGAGCAGGCGTACTCGTAGGTGGGCACGTGTCCTCCATCGGGCATGCGAGGCGCTGGCACTCGCAGTTGTCGAGTGCTAATTGTGCCCCGATGGTGTGTCCGCGTCCAATCCGGGTCCGGTTAACTACGTGACCGTGCCCGTCCTCCTCGTCATCGCCCTCGGCGGCGCGGTCGGGGCGCTCGGTCGCTTCGGTCTGGAGGAGGCCTTCCCGCCATTCGTCCCTGGAGGCTTCCCGTGGGGCACACTGCTGGCGAACCTCGTCGGGGCGTTCATCATCGGGATCATCGCCACTTCTCGACGCGTGTCCGCCGGGCCGGAGTGGCTCCGGCCGTTCCTCATCACGGGAGTGCTCGGCGGCTTCACCACCTTCTCCGCCTTCGCACTCGAACTCGGGCTGATGCTCGACGCCGGGCGGATCATCGCCGCCGCCGGCTACCTGCTGATCACGTTGCTGGGCGGTCTGCTCGCGGTGCATCTGGCCGTGTGGTCCCGGGCTCGCATCGCCGGATCCTCCACCGGTGAGGGGAGCACAGCGTGACGCTCGTCCTGGCCGTCCTGATCGGCGGCGCCATCGGTGCCCCGCTGCGCTTCGTCATCGATCGTTCCGTCACCCGGCGTGCCGCGGGTGTCGCGGTGTGGCCGGAGGTGCCGTGGGGGCTCGTCGTCGTCAACGTCCTGGGATCTGCGATCGCTGGCGTGCTGCTCGTCACGACGAGTGGGGAGCTTCGCGTCCTGCTCATCACCGGCATGTGCGGGGCGCTGACGACCTTCTCGGGCTTCGCGTGGGAGGGCCACCGCCTGTGGGCAGTCCGGCGTCCGGCCTTCTGGATCACGATCACGCTCATCCCGGCCGCGTGCGTCTCCGCATTCCTCATCACGTGGCTGGTGACCCGGGCAGTGACCGGGTCGGCGTAGCCCGCTGCAGCTCGGCTCAGCCGAGGTCGAGGATGCCTGACGGTGTGAGAGCCACGTCCACGGTGCAGTCGAACTCCTCGACGGGCACCTCGTCGATCACCTCGTCGTCGAACACGACGGCCACGAGCAGTGGACCGCCCCGACTGTTGCGGGGAAAGCCCTGCAGCAGTCGGTCGTAGTAGCCGCCGCCCTGGCCGAGGCGACGGCCCTGCTCATCCACGGCCAGGGCCGGCACGAACATGACATCGAGCCCGACCAGGTCCTCGGACCGCACGGCGGTGCCGACCGGCTCACGGATGCCGAAGGCCCCCTCGGTCAGCGGAGTCGATCGGTGCAGGGCGACCCAGTCCAGTGCCTCATCGGCCACTCTGGGCACCCAGATGGCGTCATAGTCGGTCTGGGCCTGCTCGATCAGCGGATCTGTTCCCGGCTCGGTCGGCAGGGACAGGTAGGCGGCGATGAGAAGGGGCATTCCGTCGGCCAGCCCGCGCAGCAGGGACGCACCCTCGTCCGCGATGCCCTGTGCTGCGGCAGCGCGCTCCGCCTCACCGCGCGCTGCCCTCCGGGCGCGCAGGTCCCGACGCAGAGCGGTCTTCCTCTGGGCAACGGACGTCACGCCGCCCATCGTGCCCGAATCCGATCCCCTAATGTCTAGCCATGGCGAATCACGCGTCCGTGCGCAAGGCAGTCGTTCCCGCGGCGGGGCTCGGGACGAGGTTCCTCCCCGCCACCAAGGCGACGCCCAAGGAGATGCTGCCCGTCGTCGACAAGCCAGCCATCCAGTACGTCGTTGAAGAGGCTGTCACGGCCGGACTTGACGACATCCTGTTCATCACCGGCCGCAGCAAGCGTCCGCTGGAGGATCACTTCGACCGCAACCTCGAGCTTGAGGAGGTGCTGGAGGAGAAGGGTGATCACGAACGCCTCGCGAGCGTCACTGCGTCCACCAACCTCGGTCGCATCCACTATGTGCGGCAGGGTGATCCGCTGGGGCTCGGGCATGCCGTGCTCATGGCGGAGAACCACGTCGGTGACGAGCCGTTCGCCGTGCTGCTGGGCGACGACCTGATCGACCCGCGCGACCCGGTGCTGCAGGACATGATGGCGGTGCGTGCGGAGCACGGCGGTTCCGTCGTCTGCCTCATGCGGGTGCCGCGCGAGACCATCTCGCTGTACGGCTGCCCTGCGGTCGAGACCACGGATCGCGATGACGTCGTCACGATCACCGATCTCATCGAGAAGCCGCCGGTGGATGAGGCCCCCAGCGACTACGCGGTGATCGGTCGATACCTGCTGGATCCGGCGGTGTTCGAGGTCCTGCGTTCGACGAAGCCCGGCCGTGGCGGGGAGATCCAACTGACCGACGCGTTGCGGGTACTCGCAACGATGCCGGCGGAAGCCGGTGGGGGCGTGCACGGATTCGTGTTCGACGGCCGGCGCTACGACACCGGCGATCGCCTTTCCTACCTGCAGGCCGTGATCACCCTGGCCACTGAGCGTGATGACATCGGCCCGGGGCTGCGCGACTGGCTGGCGTCCTTCGTCGCGCGGATGTGAGTCACCGGTGAGCCCCCGGCCGTGGCCCGCCACCCTGACGCAGGCGGAGATCACGCTTCGCCCGCTGCGCCAGACCGATGCTCGCCGCTGGCGCGAGATCCGTCGTCGCAACGCCCCCTGGCTCCAGCCGTGGGAGGCGACGCTGCCTCCGTCCGGCACTGCTGACGGAGAGGTGCTTCCGACCTTCGGGATGATGGTGCGGCGAATGCGTCGCGAGGCGCGTGAGGGTCGGACGCTTCCGTGGGCGTTGTGCGTGGACGGTGCGCTGGCCGGCCAGGTCACGGTCGGAGGCATCGCGTGGGGCTCGCTGCGCTCCGCCTACATCGGCTACTGGATCGATGAGGCCGTCGCCGGGCGAGGGATCATGCCGCGGGCCGTCGCGATGGCCATGGATCACTGCTTCGACGCACTGCGCCTGCATCGCATCGAGATCAACATCCGCCCGGAGAACGAGGCCTCGCTCCGCGTGGTCGAGAAGCTGGGACTGCGACGCGAGGGTGAGCGGACCGCCTATCTGCACATCGACGGCGACTGGCGTGACCACGTGACCTTCGTGGCGCTGGCCGGGGAGTTCCCCGACGGCATGCGAGCGCGGCTCGCGGCGCGTACCACACGTCGTTAGCTCGCGCGACACGCCGAACGTGTTCACCTGCTGCCTCCCGCAAGTTTCCCCTGTGGCGGCATAGCGTTCCGACCGTGACAGGGTTGATCTACGTCGTGATCATCGCCCTGTGGGCTGCCGTCCTGATCCCGATCTGGCTGCGGCGACACGATCACATCAGCGAGGTGCGCTCCACCGCCCGCTTCTCGTCGGCGATGAAGTCCCTCAGCGGACGGGGGCAGATGCAGTACGCCGCAGACGGATACGACTCCGGCTACGACATCGACCCGGTCCACTCCTCCACCTCTCCGCAGCACGACAGGGATGCCGGGCGTCGCGCCCCGTCCCGTGACTTCACGGAGGCCCGCATGACGCGAGGCAGTTCGGCCCGCCCGCCCGAGGGCACCTTGGATCGTGAGTACGAGCGAGAGCTCGTCCGGCAGCAGGCGGCGACCCGTCGAGCCATCGTGCTCGGTGCGCTGACCGTTCTGCTGCTCGTCGTCCTCGTCCTCGCCGTCGTCGGAACCCTTCCGCAGTGGGCACCGATCCTCGCCGCGGTGCCCGTCCTCGCCTTCGTCGTCGCGACCGCCATGACCGCTTCCCACCGTTCGTCGGCCAGCTCCCGCGAGGAGCGCCGGGAGCCGGCCCGTCGTCAGCCTCGCCACGAGGAGCAGCCGGCCCCCGCCGTGCAGGAGGCCGAGGACGACTGGGAGACATGGAACGCCTGGGACGACGACGATGACGCGTGGGATGCCGTCCCGACGACCCTGCCCACCTACGTCGATGCGCCCCGTGCCTCAGCGGTGCCCCGCGGCATCGACCGTTCCCACCCCGGGGAGTGGACCGGCGAGGCCATGGTCGAGACCGCGCGTGCGATGCGCACCCGGCCGATGTCCGAGCCGCTGGCCCCGGCGAGCAGCATCTCGGCGTCGGACGAGACCACCGAGATCCCGGCGATCCGCGACCACTACGAGGATCGGCGCGCAGCGAACCAGTAGCCGTGTTCGGGGACAGGCCGGCGGGTTGCTACCCTTCCCTCACCCATCCGGGGCTGTAGCGCAGCTGGTAGCGCACCTCGTTCGCAACGAGGGGGTCAGGGGTTCGAGTCCCCTCAGCTCCACTTTCCAGATTTGCACCGGTTCCCGGTCCAATTCCCGTGAATTGCGCCGGGATCACGTGGATTCTCCCGATCTGCACCGCTCGCCTACGGCAGGCTGCGAGGCGGCGCAGATCCCGGTTTCTCGGCCGATCCCGGTCCAGTTCTGGCGAACTGCACCGGGAAGCGGTGCAAATCTGGGGTTTCAGACCCAGGAGTCGAACCACATCCGCAGGTGCCACGCATCGTAGGTGACCGTCTGCCCGGACCAGATCGGATAGAACCACCAGGCCGCGATGATGAAGGCCGTGAGCAGGACCCCGACCACGATCGCCCCGTCCCGCCGCCGCTTGGGGTCTGCGTCCGGCGCCCCGAGGATCGATCCCAGTGTCATCGCGACGGCCATCGCGAGGAACGGCGACAGCACCACGGTGTAGAACGTGAAGATCGTGCGGTCCAGGTAGAGCAGCCACGGCAGCCACCCTGCTGCGATTCCCACCAGCACGGCGCCCGAGCGCCAGTCGCGGCGCGCCACCCAACGCCACACCTGATGCAGCACCGCCAGGATCCCGAACCACCAGATCAGCGGGTTGCCGAGCGCAGTGACCGCCGCGGAGCACGACTCTGCACCGCATCCGCCGTCGCCGGCATCGAATCCGTCGTAGAAGAACGAGGTCGGACGGGCCTGGAAGGGCCACGACAGGGCATTGCTCGCGTACGCGTGCTCGCTGGAGAGTCCGACATGGAAGTTCCACGCCTCGGAGTGGTAGTGCCAGAGCGCTCGCAGGCTCTCGGGGACGAGCGATGCCGGCTGGTCGGCTGCCCAGTCCCGCGCATAGCCGATGTCGGTCACCAGCCAGCCCGTCCACGAGACGAGGTACACCGCAACCGCGATCACGAGGCTGATCAGGCCCGCCGGAACAGCGTCGCGGATCAGGGTCGCCAGCCACGGGCGCTGCACTCCGACCGTGCGTCGGGCGGAGACATCCCACACGACGGACATCAGCAGGAACAGCGCCAGGAACCACAGGCCGGACCACTTCACCGCACAGGCCGCACCCAGTGCCGCGGCCGCCGCCCAGCGCCAGGGCCGCAACCCCAGCCGTGGCCCCCATTCGGAGGCCGTCGCGGCGAGACCGTCACGTTCCACCAGCGCGGCCAGTCTGCGACGCGTGCGGTCCCGGTCGATCAGCAGCAGGCCGAAGGCGGCGACGACCCAGAAGGACAGCACCATGTCCAGCAGCCCGGTGCGGCTGAGGACGATGTGCATGCCCTCGAGGGCGAGCACCAGCCCGGCGATCGTCCCGACGAGATCCGAGCGGGTCAGGCGCCGCACCATGCGCGCCACCATGAGCACGGAGAGCGTGCCGAGCAGCGCGACCGTGAAGCGCCAGCCGAACGGAGTCGCGCCGAACAGCCACTCGCCGCCCGCGATCATCCACTTGCCCAGCGGCGGATGGACGACGAACGCGGGCTCGGCGGTGAAGATGTCGACCGTCTGCCAGACGCCGTCCGAGCCCAGCAGCACGTCGTTGGCGTCCTCGACGGTCTGCATCTCCACGCCGAAGCGCAGGAGCGAGAGGGCGTCCTTGGGGTAGTACGTCTCGTCGAACATCACCGCATGCGGTGTGCCGAGGTTCACGAACCTGAGCAGGCCGCCGATGAGGGTGACGATGAGGGGCCCGATCCAGCCGCGCAGGCCGGTCGACGGCATCGGCGGGACGAGACGTCGGACCACCGATGAGGCGACGTCGGGGTCGATGGCGCGCGCAGTCGCCGCTCCCGTCCTGGTGCCGCTCATCGGTTCATCGTAGGGGCGCTGCAAGGATGCCGGGGTGGACGCTGTCGGACGGGTCGTGCTTGCCGCAACCCCCCTGGGCAATCCCGGGGATGCGTCTGCCCGCCTCGTCGCGGCGCTGACGGAAGCCGACGTCATCGCGGCCGAGGACACCCGCCGGGGCCGGCGTCTCGCCAGTGACCTCGGGGTGACCATCTCGGGTCGCGTCGTCTCCTTCTACGACGCCGTGGAGCGCGAGAGATCCGAGGAGCTCGCCGACGCCGCCGAGGCCGGCAGTGACGTGCTGGTCATCACCGACGCCGGAATGCCCGCCGTGAGTGATCCGGGCTTCCGGCTCGTATCGCTCGCGGCTGCGCGCGGCATCCCGGTCACGGTGCTGCCCGGCCCCAGCGCGGTGCTCGCGGCTCTCGCCCTGTCGGCCCTCCCGGTGGATCGCTTCTGCTTCGAGGGGTTCCTGCCGCGCAAGGCAGGGGAGCGCCGCACCCGCATCGAAGAGCTCACGGCCGAGCCGCGCACCATGGTCTTCTTCGAGGCCCCGCATCGGCTGGCGGCGACACTTGAGGCGCTCGCCGACGGGCTGGGCGGTGACCGTCCTGCCGCGGTGTGCCGTGAGCTGACCAAGACCTACGAGGAGGTTCGACGCGGCACGCTCACCGAACTCGCTGCGTGGGCGGCCGGCGGGGTGCGAGGGGAGATCACCGTCGTCGTGGGTGGCGCCTCGGTGGATGACGTGCGTGAGGCGCGGGGGCTCGCGACCGCCGACGACTGGGTCACGGCGGTCCGCGAACGCGAGGCCTCAGGCCTGTCTCGCAAGGAGGCCATCGCCGAGGTCGCCCGCGCGGCGGGGATTCCCAAGCGGGACGTCTACGACGCGGTCGTCAAGGGCACTGCCTGACGAAAGTAGGATCGCCGCATGGCCGAATCCAAGGCGTTCTTCCTCGCGACGCCCATCTACTACGTCAATGACGCTCCGCACATCGGCCACGCCTACACGACGACGGCGGCCGATGTCGCGACCCGGTGGCGCCGCCAGCGGGGTGAGGACGTCTGGTTCCTCACCGGAGTGGATGAGCACGGCACCAAGGTGCAGCGCGCGGCGGAGGCCGGTGGCGTCACCCCGCAGGAGTGGGTGGATCGCCTGGTCGCTGACGCGTGGCTTCCCGTCCTCGAGACGATCGACGCCGCCAACGATGACTTCATCCGCACCACCGAGCCGCGTCACCGCGAACGGGTCCAGCGGTTCTGGGAGGTCGTCCGCGAGAACGGCTACGTGTACTCCGCTCCTTACGAGGGTCCCTACTGCGTCGGCTGCGAGGAGTTCAAGCTCTCCGGCGATCTGGTCGACGGCACCGGGGAGTTCGAGGGCGAGAAGGTGTGCCCGGTCCACGGGCGCCCGGCCGAGCAGCTGCAGGAGACCAACTGGTTCTTCAAGCTGAGTGCGTTCGGTGACCGTCTCATCGAGTACTACGAGGCCAACCCCGATGCCATCCAGCCGCGCAGTGCCTACAACGAGGTGATGTCGTTCATCCGTCAGGGCCTGGTCGACATCTCCATGTCACGTTCCAGTGTCAGCTGGGGCATCCCGCTCTCGTGGGACGCCGAGCAGGTCACATACGTCTGGTTCGACGCGCTGCTGAACTATGCGACCGCGGTCGGGTACGGGGCCGAGCCCGGCAGCGCCGATGCCGAGCTCTTCGACCGCGTGTGGCCGCCGGACGTCAACCTCGTGGGCAAGGACATCCTGCGCTTCCACGCCGTCTACTGGCCGGCGATGCTCATGGCCGCCGACCTCGCCCCGCCGCGCAAGGTGTTCGCGCACGGATGGCTGCTCGTCGGCGGCGAGAAGATGTCGAAGTCCAAGCTCACCGGCATCGCGCCGGAGCAGATCATCGACACCTTCGGCTCCGACGCCTTCCGCTACTACTTCCTGCGGGCGATCCAGTTCGGCCAGGACGGCTCGTTCTCGTGGGAGGACATGCACGCGCGCTACACGGCGGAGCTCGCCAATGGTCTGGGCAACCTCGCCTCCCGCGGCACCGCCATGGTGGTCCGGTACCGCGACGGTGCGCTCCCTGCGGGCCATGACCTCACCGGGGCCGAGCAGCAGATCGTCGACGCTCTCGCCCGGGCGGTCGAGGTGGCCGACCCTGCGATCGGTGAGCTGGACTTCTCCACCGGGATCGTCGCAGTCAAGGAGTTCATCGATCTGGTGAACCTCTACGTCACCGAGCAGGAGCCGTGGGTCCTGGCCAAGGACGAGGCTCAGGCCACGCGCCTCGACGTCGTCCTGAACACGATCATCGAGTCTCTGCGCGCGGTGGCCGTCCTGTACAACCCGGTCATGCCCAAGGCCATGAGCGCCCTGTGGGAGCAGATCGGAGGGCAGGCGCAGCTCGGCCCGCTCGCGGAGCAGCGCATCGCAAACGTCGCCACGTGGGGCCAGCTCGCACCGGGCACCGCGGTGACCAAGGGTGCGGCACTCTTCCCGCGGATCGAGGTCGACGAGTGACGGCCGAGGGCCTGATCGCGCCACCGGAGCCGCTCGCGG
>JAUHZW010000281.1 GCA_030425745.1 Actinomycetes bacterium | reverse complement strand
ACGCTGGACGCCACGGCCAACGGCATCTTCCAGCTGGCGGCGTCCGGCGGAGACCTCGTGGTGGTCGCGGTGATCGGCTCGCTCTATCCGGCCGCGACCCTGCTGCTGGCGCACTGGTTCCTGCACGAACGGATGTCCAAGGTGCAGTGGAGCGGGGTCGTCCTGGCCCTCGCGGCAGCAGTGGCCCTCACCGTCTGAACGCTCCCTATGCCTGTCAGGTGTTGATCACGTCAACACCCGCCGAAGCTGCAGCGTGCGCCAGACGCTGGTCAAACGTCGCCAGTGCTGCGCCGGCCTCCAGAGCTGAGTCGAGCACGCAACAGTCGGGCATCGGCAGTCCTGTGGAGGCCCGGAGACGGGCTAGCCGCCATGGGGCGTCCTCATCCGTCGGGAGGGAGTGAATGCCGAGGCCCGCATAGGCGGACCGGAGCCTCTCCGTGTCGCCCGCCAGCGCTGCACCGACCGCAGACTCAGCGATCGTCAGAGGATGCGCGAGGAGTGCGCCGAAGGCCGCGCCGCGTCGAAGGATCGAGCGAGCCGCCGCATGGTGAGCGTCTCGCGGCTGCATCGCCCCGATGAGCACACTGGCATCGAGTACGACGGCCGGCGACGTCACTGGAGCGCCGACCAGTCGCGCCGAAGTTCCTCCAGATAGCCCTCGGGGTAGTCGGCACCAAGGTCTTCGAGGTCGTTCAGAGCGTTCTCGATGGTCATCACCCGCTCCACCGGACTCTCGGCCAGGCGCCGGGCCCCTTCGAGGACGAGTTCGCGGACGAGTTCACCGCGAGAGTGATCCGGCCACATCGTGGCGGCCAGATCGAGGGCCGACCGGATGTCGTCGGTCTCTGTCACTTGATGGCGCGGACGGATCGTGGGCATACACAAGTGTACCACCTGCACCGACAGGTGGTACACCTTCCGGTGCGTCACCGCTGCCTGCCGTTCCTCGTCGACACGCCACGTACAGTGACGGAGGTTGCCCGGCCCGGGTCACCGTGACCCAGCACGACACGACCCGTGGAGATCTCATGCGCCGCCGCACCCTCATCCCCCTGACCGCTGTTGCACTGGCCGCCCTCGCGCTCACCGCGTGCTCGAGCGACGACACCGCTGCGGATCCCGAGGCAGCAGCGTCGTCCGCGGCTCCCTCCGATGAGACGACCGACAGCGAGGCCGGGACCGACGAGACACCCGCGGATGAGGCAGGTGACACCACCGCCCCCGACGCCGCCAGCGTCCTCGGCGATCTGCCGACGGTGTCCGGTGAGGAGTGGCTCACCGCGATCACCGATGCCGAGGGCGTCTTCTTCGACTCCGCCGGCGACCGAGCACTCAAGGTCTCCATCGAGGTGACCGACACCGTCCAAGGCCTCGCCACCGCCGAGACGACCTACAACCCGGACGACACCTTCGTCGCGACCTCGACCATGGCGGGCCCGGACGGCACCGCCTCGGAGATGCGCGTGGCCTGCACCGCCGATGCCTGCTTCCGCAGTGCCGACGGTGGCCCCTGGGAGGAGACCGACCGGTCCCTCGTCGAGCGACCGGTTCCCGGCGCCGTCGCGGCGGCCCTGCAGGACCTCGAGTCCTCCGGCACCGTCACCCACGGCATGGCCGACGGCACCTTCGCGGTCGCTGTCGACATCCCCGAGGCCGAGGGCCAGCCCGCCGGCACCGCCTCCCTGACCGAGACCATCACCGACACCGAGATGACCACCGCCATGGTCGTCAACGTGGGCCCGGACTCCAGCACCACCCGGAGCACCATGTCCCTCGGGGATCCGGCCCCCCTCCCCGACGACCTCCCATAACCCCGATTCCATAGCGGGGCGTCACAACGCCCGCGCCATGTGACGCCCCGCTATGGAATGCAACCGATGCTGCACCGACGTACCCTCGAAGCATGGACGCACAGGGACACCTGCTGACCTTCGGTGACGACCACTCGCCGGGCTCCGACCTCGCGTGGGACTGGGTCACATCGCAGTCGTGGCCGGGGTGGACGGTCGATGTAGTGACCGTGACCGACCCACCGCCGGAGCTGACGTCCCTGTTCACGCATGAGCCGCTGCACGACTACACACCCCAGCAGCCCCGCACCTCCCCACCGAGCGCCGAGCTGGCAGCCATCCGTCACCTGACGACGGCTTTCGATCCGCGGATCGTCCTGTGCGAGAAGGCCGACGGCGACCTCACCGTCATCGGCGCCCGCGGTCAGGGATGGGTGTCGTCGATGGTCCTCGGCAGCACCGCTGACTGGCTCATGCGCTGCCCCAGCACCCCGCTGGTCATCGCCCGTGAGGGCAGCCCGGTGCGCACCGTCCTGATGTGTGTCGACGGATCCACCCACGCTGACGCCGCGGTCGAGGCCCTCGCCGCCCTGCCGTGGATCGGCGACTGCAGTGTCGAGGTGCTCGCGGTGTTCGAGGGGGACGACGAACTCCGCGTGGCCGCCCAACGCGCAGTGGACCGGATCGCAGCGACCGGGGCGAGCGTCTCGGTTCGCGTCATCGAACCGGATCCGGAGTCCATCACGGTGAACCCCCGCAGCCGGATCCTCGAGGAGCTCCGAGCGACCGGCCCGGACCTCGTCGCCCTCGGCACCGCGGGCCGCACGGGACTGTCACGACTCCTGGTCGGTTCTGTCGCCGGCGCCGTGGCCCACGCGTCGCAGTGCTCGGTGCTGCTCGCGCGCGACGCAGACTCCTGACCGCTACACCATCTCGTTCTCGATCTCCCCGACCACGGCGGAGATGAAGGCGCACTCGTCGAACTGGTCCCTGTCAAACGTCCA
>JAUHZW010000280.1 GCA_030425745.1 Actinomycetes bacterium | reverse complement strand
GTGGGAGGAGCCCGCATCGTCTCGGTGGCCGGATCACGGATCGCCCTCGACGCGCAGACTGCACGGGCACTTCCGGTCGAGGTGACGAGGCCGTGAGCGAGTCCGTCCCGTCCTGCCACAGCGATGCCGGGGGAGTGGCGGCACCTCCGGGCACTCCCGTGCTGGCCCTCGTCGGTGCGCCCAACGTGGGAAAGTCCACGCTGTTCAACCGCCTCACGGGTGCCCGCCGCGATGTCGGGAACTGGCCCGGTACGACGGTCGAGGTGGGCCGGGGCCTGATGGACGACGGCGTCCGGCGCTTCGATGTGGTCGACCTGCCGGGGGCCTACAGCCTCGATCCGCTGTCACCTGACGAGGCACTGACCCGCGCCCTGTTGATCGAGGTGCCCGCGGAGGAACGTCCGGATCTCGTCGTCGTCATCGGAGATGCCAGCCGGCTCGCCAGGTCCCTGTATCTGGTGCGGCAGCTGCGCGAGACAGATCAGCGCCTGGTTCTCGCGCTGACCATGGGGGATGTCGCCGAAGCGCATGGCCTCGTTATCGATGTCGCCGAGCTGTCCCGGCAGCTCGGCATCCCGGTCGTCGTGATCGACCCGCGCCGTCGTCGCGGTCGCGCGGACCTGATGGCAGCCATCGATGTCGCTCTGGCGACGCCGCTGCCACGCCCGCTGCCACGACCCACCGCCGAGGGGTTCGAGGCCGCCGACGAGCGCTTCACGTGGATCGATGAGGTGGTCGCCGCGTGCGTGCAGCGCACGTCCGCCAACCGACGCCGCTGGTCTGATCGGCTCGATCGGGTAGCCCTGTCACCAGTTCTCGGGCCGCTGGTGTTCCTTTTGGCGATGTGGGCTGTCTTCCAGCTCACGACGACGGTCGCAGCGCCCCTGCAGGACGCCCTCGACTGGTTCTTCTCCGGTCCGATCACCGCCGGGGCGGTCGCGGTGCTGGATCTGAGCGGACTGGGGGAGACGTGGGTCCGCGGCCTGGTGGTGGATGGACTCATCGCAGGCGTCGGCATGCTGCTGACCTTCGTTCCCCTGATGGCGATCATGTTCGCTCTGCTGGCCCTGCTCGAGGACTCCGGCTATCTGGCCCGCGCAGCCGTGGTCGCGGATCGACTCATGCGTTCCATCGGTCTGCCGGGGCGGGCCTTCCTGCCGCTGATCGTCGGCTTCGGCTGCAACGTCCCCGCTGTGTCGGCGACCAGGATCCTCCCGAACGCACGGCATCGGATCCTCACAGCTTTGTTGGTCCCCTTCACGTCCTGCAGTGCGCGGCTCGCGGTGTACGTGCTCGTCGCCTCCATCTTCTTTCCTCAGCAGGCCGGCACGGTCGTGTTCATCATGTATCTGATCAGCATCGCCTTCGTCGTGCTCGTCGGCCTGGCTCTGCGGAGCACGCTCTGGCGCACCGTCGGCAGCGATGCGCTCATCATCGACCTGCCGCCCTATCAGCGGCCGACCCTGCGCCTGACGCTGTCGGTCATGTGGCTGCGGCTCAGCGGCTTCCTCCGTACGGCCGGCGGCATCATCGTGGCCACGGTCGCGGTCGTGTGGCTGCTGCAGGCCGTGCCTGCCGTCAGCGGATACGGGTTCGGGGAGGTGCCTGTCGCCGACAGCCTCTATGCTCGCACCGCGCAGGTCGTCACACCCGTGTTCGAGCCCACGGGATTCGGCACATGGGAGACCACGAGCGCACTCATCGTGGGCTTCGTGGCGAAGGAGGCGGTCATCTCCTCCTGGGCCCAGACGTATTCCGCCGAGGAGCCCGACACCCTCGAGCAGCCGGGGACGCTGGGCGACTACGTGGCCGCGGACTTCGAGACCAGTTCCGGCGGCCACACCAGTGCCGCCGTCTGGGCCTTCCTCGTCTTCCTCCTCGCCTACACGCCGTGTGTCGCCACCCTCGCCGCTCAGCGGCGTGAGGTCGGTCTGCGGTGGACCGCGTTCGGGGTGGCGATGCAGCTCAGCGTGGCCTGGGTGGCGGCGGTCCTCATCTTCCAGATCGGGTCACGGCTGTGAGCGGCCCGCTCAGCATCGTCCTCACGGCGATCGAGGGCGGCATCACCACCCGTGCAGAACTAGCCACCTCCACCGGCCTGGATCCGGACCTGGTCGATGCTGCCGTCGATCACCTGCTGCGGACCGGGCGCGTAGCCACGCAGTCCTTGAGGACCGCGTGCCCCTCGGGAGGATGCGCGGGTTGCGGAGACGTCACCGGATCGGGCTGCGCCACGGTTCCAGCGTCCGGGCAAGCTCCTCGCGGGCCGGTACCAGTGACGGTCCGTACCAGGTCAGCAGGCGACCACTGACGAGCTGCGTCGGGGTGCTGGTGAAGGCCTCGGGGCCGTCCGCGGCCGTGAAGACATAGGGCTCGTCCGGAAACAGGACGAGGTCCGCACCCATGGCGTCCAGTGCTTCGACACCAGCCGAGGGGTAGCGATCGGCCGAGGGCAGAGGCACGACGTCGCACCCGAGGTGTCGCAGCAGATCGGTGGTGAACGTCTCCTGACCCACCACCATCCAGGGGTCACGCCAGATCGGCACGACGACGCGCAGGCGCGGGCCGGCCGGGGGAGTCGCCCACGCCTGCTGAGCCTCGGTGAGCCAGCTCGGACGTTCCCAGCCGAGGGCAACCTCGAACATCCGTTCGAGAGACGCGAAGGCCTGCTCGAGGGTCTCGATGTCGGTGACCCACACCGGCACATCAGCTTCCCGAAGGCGTCGTACATCGAGTTCTCGGTTCTCCTCCTTGTTGGCGATCACGAGATCCGGAGCGAGATCGACGATGGCTCGGGTGTCAGGGTTCTTCGTGCCGCGGATC
>JAUHZW010000279.1 GCA_030425745.1 Actinomycetes bacterium | reverse complement strand
CTGGAAGCTGAACGAGATGTCCACCAGTCCCACGGAGTCGAATCGGGAGTCCCGCGACCACCCGATGGTGTCGCTATCCTCAGCCGACGCGCCACCATCGTTGGCGGAGTCCTCGGTCACCCGGCGATCGATGCGGTAGAGGGCACGTGTGTCGTCGGTCGAGACATCCGTGGTGGAGGTCAGGCATTGGGGCAGCGCTGCGCGCAGTGCAGCGACGTACGCCGTGGCCTCAGTGGCTGTGGGGAAGACCAGGATCCGCTCACTGAGCGAACTCACGTAGTCGTCCGAGAGGTCAGCGAAGTCGATGCCGACGATGGATTCGGCTCCGCGGGCATCAGGTGGGTATGCGAGTGCCCCGGGGGCGACGTCGGGACTGATGTCGCCCATCCGCTCAGCCCCGATGACCGTCCGGCAGTCGGCGGTGTCATCAACCGAGAATGCCTCGCGATCCAGATCGGTCATCTCATCCGGCTGAGGAGCCATGCCGGCCGGCAGGTCTGACGTGCCGAGCAGGGCTGCCCGCGCCTGTGAGGGTGTCAGGGCGGCATACGTCACGGTCGTCGTGCCGCCGCCGAGCGCTGCGACAAGAACCAGGGCGCCAAGGGCAACAACGACGACGACAGCCGCCGACAGCCCGATCCACAGACCCGTACGGCGACGGCGTTGCGGCTGATTCGGCGCATCGATATACGGCGGTGGCGCAGCGGCCGGGGGCACTGCTGCGGCCGGTGGTGCCGGCGGCGGAAGCACTTCGATCGAGGCCCCGCACACGGTGCAGTACCGGGAGTCAGCTGGGTTGACGTGCCCAGCGGGGCAGCGTCGGTCGGTGGTCATTCGTCGATGCTCCATCCCGACAGTTCCATCTGCTGCCGACTGTAGGTGTCGCCCTGATCGCCCTCAGGATCTGTCTTGCTCCACCACACCTGATAGGAGTCCTCGGTGGTCGGGACGTTGCGGAAGGTCGTTCGCATGACACAGGGGAAGTAGTTCCCATTGCCGGGGTCGCCCTCCCAGCCGGTGTTCGTCGCCAAGGTGGTCCCCTGGCCGTTGACGATCACCGAAGAGCTATACGACGAGGGCCAGAAGATCTCGAGCAGACTGCACAGCATCTCCTCCCGCAGGGCGAAGGAGCCCATGTCGACGGCATACTCGACCGTCGTGGTCGGCGGGCCGGAGGACACCGTCACGGACACCGTCGCACCAGCCTCGAGTTCCGTCCCGGCCGCCGGGTCCTGCGCCATGACCTCCCCGGCAGCGACGGTCTCGGAGATCTGCTCGGTGTCCTCGAGGTCGAGGTCTGCCTCCTTCACGGCCTGACGCGCCTGCGTCAGCGAGTCTCCGACCAGATCTGGGGTTGTGCTGGCGGGGCCGCGGCTCAGGGTCAACACAACCTCCGCGCCGCTGGAGATGCTCTCCCCGGGGCCGGGGGACTGATCCCCGACCTTGCCCTTCTCCACAGAGTCAGAGAACTGCGCCTCTTCCATGGTGGATGTCAGGCCAACGTCCTCGAGTGCCTTCTGCGCCTGGGCCTGACTCATGCCCATCACCGACGGCACCTCGGTGCGGCCGAGCAGCAGGACCGCGGCGACCACGCCACCAACCACCACAACAGCGATCGCCGCTATCCCGGCCAGCAGGAGCCCCAGCCTGCGGCCGCCACTGCTGCTCGTGCGAGCAGGGCCGGGTGCGTCCGCATCACCCGTCACCGGAGCAGACGACGACTCCGGGGCGGCGTCCCCCTCGGGAACCGGGATGGCAGCGCCGCACTGCTGACAGTAGACGGCCTCTGCTGGATTCGCGTGTCCCTCAGAACAGGTACCGGGTCGGCTCATGGCTCTCTCCTTGGTCGGGCCATCCCGGCCCGGGTCGTGCCTAGCGGCCGGTGGCGCGTGGATCGAACGTCGGCCCGGTGTTGGTGGTGCCGCACTGACCGCACCGAGGTGCACCGGGAGTCAACTCGAAGCCACAGTTGCCGCAGTCGCGGCCCGGGACGTAGTCAGGCCCTGCCTCCGGCGCCCGGACGCCGGGCACGGGCGGAGCGGGCGGGGTGGCAGCTCCGGCGTTCGCCGATCCGGACGTCCCGGCGGGAAGGTTGAGCACCGTCCCCGGCGGCAGGGACTTCCCACAGGTGGGGCAATGGGTTGGGGCAAGCGGGCTGCCGCAGCCGGTGCAGAACTTGGCTCCCTCGAGTCGTGGCGCACCACACTGGCCGCAGAATCCGCTCACTGCTGCTCCTCGTCCTCGATGATCTCCACGAACCTCGCCTCAACGGGGATCCGGAGCACCTGGCCCGGGATGAGCATGGTGATCCTCGGATTGGCGGCAGCGAGCTCCTCGTAGCGCTCCCCCGACCCCAGGTAGCGCCGCGCCAGATCCCACCAGTTGTCGCCCCGCTGGACGGTGTGGGAGATCGTCACGGCGATCGGATCGCCGGGGCTCAGCGGTGCGGGTCCGGGATCCTCTGGGACGACCGGCTCGGCGGTCGGCTGCACCTCGACCGGCTCCTCCACCACCGGCTGGTCCACGACCGGCTCGTCCACCGCCTCGGGCTGGCTCGTCGCCTCGCTCAGGGCCTGCGCCAGATCCTCGACCTGACCGTTCAGCGCGGCAATGGTCTCTCCGCTCCTTGCCCTCGCCTGGTCGTCGCCCTGCATGACCCCGACGAACCAGGCGCCCAGCCCAACGACGAGAAGAGCCACCACGATGCCACCCCAGGCGACCGGGCTCATCCGGCGGCGCGGCGCGGCCTGCATGACAACATCCGCCTTGTCCTCACCCTCGGCCGCGAGCGCGTCCCGAGCGGTGTCCCCGGCGTCGACCGTCACG
>JAUHZW010000278.1 GCA_030425745.1 Actinomycetes bacterium | reverse complement strand
GACACCGATCAGGCCCCAGAGGGCGTTGACGGGCACGCCCGACCAGTAGCGGGTCTCTGTGGGGAAGCCACGCAGACCCACGATGGCGAAGATGATGAATGCCACGCCCAGGACGAGGGTTCCCAGTGCCGTCACCACTGCGCGTGGGACAGGGCCCGCACCGGTCAGGCCGATCCGCGGCGAGGAATCCCACCACGGCAGCGGTCGATACTCCGTGGACCAGAAGACGAGGACGAACGCAGCCAGCAGGGTCACGAAGACCGCAAGCAGCACCACGAACCAGGCGAAGTACTCCCCCGCCTCGATCGGGACCGGGTACCCCGAGTCACCGATCATCGTCGGCGGGTTGAGCCCGACGAGATGGAGGATGACGAACGCGAGCATGATCGCCGGCACGTGCCACAGATACACGCTCATCGCCGTGAGGTTCATGCCCGTCGCCGCCCACCACACACGTGAGCGGTGGAGCAGGGAGCCCAGCGGACGTCTCAGGACGTAGATCACCGCCACCAGTGCGACTCCCTGGAGGAGCAGCACGATGCTCGGCGGGAACATGTTGGAGTACTCGCCGGCATAGCCCGGCACGCCCAGCGTCCATCCGTAGATCGACAGGGACTCGTAGTCCAGTCGGTCGCCGGGGCTGCCGATGAGACTCATCGGCCACGGGCCCCACGCGACCAGGAAGGCGGCGAGGGCCAGTGACCCGGCCCCGATGACTCCCCAGCGGCGCGGGCTGGTCTGGCGCTCACCTCCGGACCAGAAGAAGCCGAGCTGCTGCAGCAGCAGCCACATCAGGACGACGTTCGCCATACCCAGCAGCAGCGGCCAGCCGAGAATCGTCGTCCCGACATTGATGACCACAACGACAGGAACGATGACGAGGAACGCGGCCGACGGTGCGCGGCGGTGCCACGCGAGCATCGACGGCAGCAGAGCGGTTGTCACGAGGTAGACGCCGAGGAACCACAGCTGCACCCCGAGTTGGCCGAGGATCGGCCCAGCGACATCACCCCAGATCTCCCGCGCGACCCACGCTGCGCTCGCCGCGATCGCCAGGTAGATGAGCACCGGTCGAAGCAGACGCTGGGTCCGTCCCCACATCCACACCGAGTAGCCCGTGCCGCGCGCCCGAGCCCTGTCCCATGAGAGGGCGTTCGCAGCGCCGCCGAAGGCGAAGAACAAGGGCATGACCTGCAGCACCCAGGTCAGCAACTGGGTCCATGGGTAGGCCAGCAGGATGCTCCCCAGTCGGGGGACCTCACCCGCCGGCCAGTAGACGACCGCCATGAGCAGATGGCCGAAGACCACCACCACGAGGCTCGCACCACGCACCGCATCGATGACGCGGTCACGGTCAGGCGGTGTGGACTCTGCCGCCTTCGAGACGGGGGGCCACAGACGCATGCTCTGACCCTAGGGCGAACTCGCCCCGAGCCGACCTAAGTCGGCGGGATGAGCGTGTTCGCGAAGATCTGCCACGCCAGGAGCGACTTGGCGACCAGGCTGAGGACGATATAGGCCTTCTCACCCTTGATGTAGTCGATCGGCTTCTTCTTGTACTGCAGCCACTGCACGATCGCGAAGCAGTTGAACAGCAAGAAGATGGTGATGACGATGCCGTACACGAAGGCCGGCGCCGCCGCATCGCTCTGGCTGTTCGGCGACAGGATGTAGACCACAAGGATGATCCACGGGACGATTCCGGCGAAGGAGCCGAAGGCGAAGGGCAGCATGTCGCCCGACCCCGGCTTCACGTACTTCTCCTGAACCCATCCGAACAGGATCATGGAGGCGTTGACGCCGAAGATGGCCATCAGGGCCGCGGCATTGTCGATACCGGTCACCTGGGCGATCAGAACGATCATGACGCTCGAGGAGATCGAGTACTCCGCCCAGCGGTAGAAGTTGTGGCCGGAGGCCAGCCCCCGGGAGTACCGCTCGAAGACCGGTGGCACGCTCACCAGGAAGTGGAAGAAGGCGCTGAGGAAGAAGAAGAGCGCCACGCCCCACGCCAACGGCATGTCGATGAGGACGACGGGCGCCTCCAACGGCGCACCCGGGGGCCCCGACATGTAGCTGGCCGTGACGGGCAGGGAGAAGTCACTGCTCAGCGCCACGATGATGATGCCCTGGATCAGGTGGGCGAATCCGACGACGATGTTCCACGTCCGCAGATTGCGCATTCGTGGCGCGAGATCAGTGGTGTCCTGCGAAACGGTCATGGTGTGCGCTCCTCACAAGCCCGGTACCCGACCCTCACTGTGGCGCACAACGACGAATCGTGCACAGGAGTTGCAGATGACGAGTGGGGCGGGTCGGGCTCGAACCGACGACGACCAGATTATGAGTCCGGGGCTCTAACCAGCTGAGCTACCGCCCCCGCGGAAACTCCACTCTAGATGCCGATGCCGGCCGATCGAAAACGGGTCACGCACCTGATGTCGCTGCGGATCGCTGACGCATGATTCGCAGCAGACCGAGCACAGCGATGAGGCTCCACACGCCGTTGAGGACCCAGACGGACCAGACATTCGTCACGATGCCCACCCACACCATCACCGCAGCACCCAGAAGATTCATGATCTGGTAAGCGGGAGATGTCGCCCGGAGGCGACCTGAGGAGAGCACAGGTTCGGCAAAAGATGTTTATGTGGGCGCACAAAGAGTGGGGGGCTTTTCGGTCTTATGACCTGAAAAGCGCATTTCAGTCACAGTGCTCTTGCGTCACTCTTGACCCAAAAGATCGCTATCAGTCTGGCCCCCTTAGGCCGCGATGTCCCGCACCCACGGTTGTGGCGTGTCGGCCGGCGTGAGCGCCTGGCTTGCGCTGTCGCTGCTCCTTGGGCTCGAGTCGGCGTTAGCCTGTT